>JBBKXA010000001.1:0-4218 GCA_037969235.1 Bdellovibrionales bacterium
GCGGCGCGTATTCCTCCGCACCTTAAAATCGCCCAAGGCGGTAAACATATTTTAAAAGAGATGGCGCGACGCATTATTCCCCACGAGGTGATTGACCGCCCCAAAGGTTATTTCCCCGTGCCTGGATTGCGGGTTATGGAAGGCGAATATTTGGATATGGCCAAAGAAATTTTTAGTCAAAAAGTAGCTAAAGAGCGTGGATTGTTTAACCCTGATTACATCAAATCTATGCTGGATAGCCCGCAAGACCACATGATAAAATTTGGATCCAAATTGTGGCACGCAACTGTATTGGAATATTGGCTGCAAGAGCAGGGTTTATAGATAATTTTTATGGGTCTATAATAAAAATATATTGAAAAGCATAAAGCGATACTTTATAGTTTATGCATGAATACTAATACTCTCACCATCAAGAAAAAACAACTGGATGCCTATCGGCCTTTACCGCCTGCACTCGTATCAAACCTTGAATCTTGGTTCACTATTGAATTGACCTATACCAGCAACGCACTTGAGGGCAACACCCTTACGCGCAAGGAAACCGCCGCGGTTGTAGAGAAGGGGCTTACGGTTGGGGGGAAGTCTCTCAAAGAGCACCTAGAGGCCACAAACCATGCCAAAGCTATAGACAAAATTTATAGCCTTGTGGTCAAACATCACGAAAAAATCACAGAAAATGACATTCTCGATATTCACAATACGATCTTGCGCGGTATTGATGATGAAAATGCCGGGCATTATCGAAGTGTCTCAGTACGCATATCTGGCTCTGAAGTTATTTTACCCAATCCGGCTAAGGTGCCAGATCTTATGGAAGAATTTGTAGCATGGCTGGGCGGGGCAGGGGGCGAACTGCACCCTACAGAACTTGCAGCAGAAGCTCATTATCGGCTAGTTACTATTCACCCATTTGTAGACGGAAATGGCCGCACAGCTCGCTTATTAATGAATCTGATCTTAATGCAGCATGGCTATCCACCTGCACTTATTCGCATGAGGGACCGTATAAAATATATTTCTGGCCTTGAAAAAGCACAGCTCGGTGGTCCTAAGGATGATTATTCCAAAATCATTTTTGATGCGATTGATCGCTCTTTAGATATTTATCTAAAAGCTATGACCGGGGAAGAGCAGGGGGCAGTTAATCCTATGAGCACGAGCACACAACAGCCTCTTCTTAAAATAGGCCAATTGGCTAAGCGGGCAGGGGAGAGCATCGCTACAATTCGCTTTTGGACAAAAGAAGGTTTGTTAGATATTGCTGAAGTAACGAGCACAAGATACCACATGTATTCACCAAAAATGATCCAAAGGATAGAGCAGATCAGAAAACTGCAACAAAAGCGTCTTACACTTCGAGAAATCAAAGAAAAAATCGAGGAGAGTAGGGGGTGATAACATCGATTGTGGAAAATAAAACCTCGTAACTATCTCGATAGTATTTTTGGTGATAATCCACCTCAAATAATAACAATATTTATGCCTGCTTTCGACCCAAAGCGGGCATTTGCGAACACTATAATTTGCAGGATAACAATGGCAGACGATCACTATGTTGCTCAAACGTATTTGAAGAATTTCACCAATTCTGATGGAATGCTTATCCCGTATTTTAAAAATGGGAAGGCCATTGTTGGTAAGCCCAAGTCACCAAAATCTGTATGCTATGTTCCTGATGGTAGTAGCAATTCATATTTTAGTGATCCCCGTATCTTGGAAGAATTCCTCACGCCACTTGAAAATAATTGGAACGATAATCTTGAAAAACTAGAGTGCGGTGAAGTTACACCTATAGTAAAAGCTGAAATTGCATCTTATCTTTCTGTTTTGCGAGTCAACACACCAACGGCTATTAGGCAAAGCCAGACTAGCCTTGAAGGATTAGTAAATTCCACGACAAAATTTATAGCTTCTCAAGGGCTGTTTCACAGTGACAAATTTTCTCAAGAATTTAATGATGAGATGGTTGCGAGGATGATGAACGATGAGTTTAGCTGTGACGTTAATCAAGAGTACGCCCATGCCAAAAACATTGCTATCTTAGACCAATTACCAATTACGCTTTGCAGCTCTGACTGGAAAGTATTGTTAGCAAACGGCGATAAGTTCCTTACCAGCGATAATCCGCTATGTCTCTACTACCCTGGCAATAATGCCATGGTTGGTTGGTTTTATGCGCCTTTAAAGCCCAATATGGCCTTATTGATAAGGCCAGATCCAGAACATTCAGAAATTATTAAAGAACGCCGTTACGATGAACTACCAGATGGTAATGTCGAGTACGGCAAGATCAAATCAAAGTTCGTATTTACGTTTAATCAAAACCTTGTTAGGCACGCGGAAGAAAAGGTTTTCTTTAATCAAAAAGCTGATTGGGTAGCTAGGCTTGTGAAATTGAACCGTGGCTGGAAAGCAGTTGCGCAGGTAGACACACTTCCTACCCCGAATGGCCAAATCAACATAGTTAGACATAGAGTTCAAGAAGATCAAGACAAGCTCTAACGTCCGCTTTTGGCGGATAGCGGCCGAATGTGGTAGATTTTTTCCGTGGCCGCGCAAAATCATAAAAAACGGATTGTTCTAGACTTGTTCCAAAAGCTGATAGTTTTTGGGCAGAGTTGTTGCCACTAGGCCTATTTATCGACTGCACGATACATATAGCCAGTTATTAAATTATCACATCTATGCGCTTTTAGCGCATAGCGCAGCTCCTGATAATGAGCGCTTCACTTCAATGACATGAAGCGTGTAAGCCAAACAAGCCACTGAAAAATATAGCATTTAAAAACACGTTTAACAGTGCTACTAATGTTAGATTAAAATTAGAAAGAACAATCTAAATGGAAATTTTTATAACAATTCTAATAGTATATGTACTCTATGTAGCCTATAAAAAAAAAGATGAAAAAGTGCTTAAAAATCATAAAAATCAGACCTATTTTGAACCCGATTTTAAAATAACAACTAGATACGGAAGCTATTCAGAAACTCCAAAATCAAAAAATAAGAATAAAGGCAGATGGATTGAGCCGGGCGAAAGCGTAACTATAGGAAAGCATACAATTTCCAATGGCCGCTTTTATTTTGGTGGTGTATTATCAGGCCGATATGATGGTGACATTGAATCATCACTGGTGGACAAAACTTTACAAATTGCCAACGCAACTTATAAATTCCAAGATAATAGTCTTGGTTATTGGGCAAGCTATAACGCTTTATCCCCAATGTGTCGTGGAGCGTATCTTGAATGGCTAAAAAGTGATCGCGATATGCCAGATGTTCCAATAGGATATCTATTCATATATTTCTATGGCTTAGAAAGAAGGGCTGTGCTGGATTACTCAAAGGGTGTGGTTAGCGATGAAGAACTTCAATCTATTTGCGATGAAGTTATTCGCCTTCAATCAGTTTTTAAAGAAAATTATTCATTTTCGAACTATTCTATCCAATTATTAAACTTCATTGCTATCCAATATCCTGATATTACTGACGCAAAAGATCACCTTCCAACTAGCTCTCTATCATCTGATTTTTTCAAAATTAAACTTGCTGAAACAATCACAGAAGGTGAGCCATTAGGTGCAGAATTAGCACTCGCTTGGATTTACGATCATCCAGATCATAATCTGAGAACTCCCTCACGGAGATGCGCGGATGAGTTTAAGCAGCTCTTTATAATGAAATATCAGAATAAATTTCCAGATGGTATTGTCGTTAAGCCTAACAAAACCCCTTTACGACTTCACTATAACCCAGCCAACAGAAGCCTAGATTACACTGAATACGGCCCCCCCGATCTTTGTGACCCAAGCGTATTATCAGCTCCAGTAAACAAAATTGCAAAAGTTGCATATGAATGTACGGAAGAATTAGATGCTTTTAGCCGTTATTTGGGTAGAAAAGGGAATTCAACTGAAGACATATCCGCGCTTCTCCTTCTTCCAGATGAGTTAATAAAACAAAGCAATCATCAAATTATTAACCAATTTAGAGAAATAGCCGAAAGGCATATCAATGAAAATGATGGTGTAATTGGCGTAGCGGATATTTGGTCAATAACTGGGGAAGCTAAACCTGAGAAATTCAATAAAAAAGAAATAGAGATCGTTGAGGGCATTATTCAAAAATCAGGGTTCGATTTTTCACCGTCAATGGCTCTTCACAACATCAAAATTAAATATGATGATGTAATGATAATTCATCATCCGTTAGAAG
>JBBKXA010000002.1:0-4148 GCA_037969235.1 Bdellovibrionales bacterium
GGTCACAAAAATTACAGTTTCGGATTTACCAGGTGGCTTCGAAATCCTAGGCGCCACATTGGATGCGTCAGGATATGTTGTAGATCCTCTTGTCCCAACAAGCACCGGTGATTATCAACTTATTATTCAATATGGCGTGCCGACAACCCAAGATTTTACTTTTAGTATAGCAATTGAAGCGGAATTTAATGAAACTCTATATCAAACACTCAATCCTGAAGAACCACTAATTATTCCTAAAGAAACCGTTGTTGAGGTTGTTGGTGAGCAACATGTTCAGGTCAAGGACGTTTTTGGTCCGAATGATTTGAATTATGTTGATTCTGATGGAAATGTGGTTTGGGTTTTAGCCAATGCCCCTAATAATAATCGTGTTTTTACAAGTGTCGGGGACGACATTATATATGGAGGGTTAGGAAACGATACAATTAATTCTAGCGCAGGTAATGATGAGCTTTACGGCAATGATGGCGACGATGTTTTAGTTGCAGGTGAGGGCGATGATCTCTTATCCGGTGGTCTAGGAAACGACACGCTTCAAGGCGATGGTGGGATTGATACAGTTGATTATTCAGATAATGATTTTTCCGTAATTCTTAATTTAGGTCTAATTATCAATGGCTTTGCTATTGCGAATGTTGACCTATTGGGAGCGGATGAGCAGACCGATCGAATCCGTGACGTAGAAAATATTACAACAGGAGGCGGTGCAGACACCCTCACAGGGAACGAAAGCGCTAACCTTATACTGGCTGGTGCTGGCAATGATATTTTATATGCCAGTATTGGTGGTGACATTTTAGATGGAGGCGCTGATCTGGATACGGTAGATTATTCTACATTAAATGGAATCGCCAATTTCGTATCATTGATTCTTGATAGTTCAAATGATGCGACCGTCACTGTGGACGGAAGTACGAATCAAACTATTCGAAACGTTGAAAATGTTATTGGAACAGATGGAAACGACGACATTACAGGTGATGCCAATGTTAATATTCTAAGTGGTGCAAATGGAGATGATATTTTAGCAGGGCGGGGCGGGGCTGACACACTTGATGGTGGTGCAGGTTCTGACACGGCAAGTTATAAAAATGCTGCAAATGCTGTGGATGTTGATTTATTGACAGGATCTGCCGCTGATGATGGAGACGGCAGTACGGATAGTTTTATCAGCATAGAAAATCTATCAGGTTCGGCCTATGACGACACACTGGCCGGCGATAATGCGGCCAATGTGTTATTTGGTGATGCAGGAGAGGATACGCTTTTAGGGCGAGCCGGCAATGATCGTTTTATTGCCAGCGCCGGCTCAGATATTATGGATGGTGGCGCAGACAGTGATACAATTGATTACTCAACTCTCGTCAGTGCAAACTCTATTGTTGTAACTTTGGATGGCGCAAGTGATGCGACTGTTACCGTGAATGGTGGTGATGATGACGTGGTTCGCAATGTTGAAAATGTAATCGGAACGGCTGGTGCTGATACGATATATGGCGACCTGTCAGATAACATCATTGATGGTTCAGGTGGGGATGATTTTGTTGGCGGCGGTGGCGGGAATGATACATTAATTGGCGGGGCTGGCATTGATGCGGCCGATTACACTCTGGCGGTGACTGGTGTTAACGTTAATTTGACGATCAACACCACTACAGATGATGGACAGGGTGGACGAGACACGCTTGTGGGAATCGAAAATGTTTTAGGATCGGCCAACAATGACATTATCGGAGGTGACGGTTCGATTAACGTACTTCAAGGTGCTGGCGGGGATGATATGCTTTCGGGTCGTGGCGGAAATGACACGCTAGATGGGGGCGCAGGGCTGGATACTGCTGATTATCGGAATGCTTTAGCGGCGATAGAGGTTGATCTGACTTTAAATCAAGCTCTGCAAGACGGAGACGGTGGTATTGACACTTTCATTAGTATTGAAAATGTTACCGGTTCGCGGTTTAATGATACGATCGATGGTGATGCTGGTGCCAATATACTTGATGGCGATGCTGGCGATGATATTCTTTTTGGCGCCGGAGGGAATGACACACTATTAGGAAATGAAGGGCGCGACACTCTTTTGGCCAGTGATGGCGCCGATATTCTTGATGGTGGCGATGGCTTGAATGATACTGTTAATTATTCAGGTTTGGTGGGGATTACTTCAATTTCTACTATTCTGGCGAGTGCTGGCGACTCGACTGTTTTTGTTGCTGGTGGAACAGACGATACAATTCGTAATATCGAACATGTGATTGCAACTTCTGGTAATGATTCAGTCACAGGTAATATTGCAGCAAATATTATTTACGGTCTGGCTGGTGATGATATAATTCGCGGTGGTGCGGGCGCGGATATTATGGATGGTGGTACGGGCAACGACCAACTTCGTTTTGATGAATTAACGGGGGATGGTGTTGAGCTAAATCTGGTGGATAGTACGGCTATTTATTTTGTTGATAGTAGCATTGATACATTCAGCAATTTTGAAACATATTATACCACACTTAATAATGACACGATAATTGGTTCAGCGGCTGTGGATACTGTATATGGCTTGGCAGGAGATGATGTATTTAGAGCCAGTGGTAGTGCAGATATTTTTGATGGTGGGGATGATAGCGATACCATTGATTATTCTGGATTTGCAAGCGCAACCTCGATTAACGTGACTTTAACGGGAGCGACACAAACGACGGTTACTGTGGGTGGGGGCAGCGGAAATGATCGAATTAGTAATATCGAGAATGTGACTGGAACCTCAGGCAATGATGAGATTACGGGTGACGCTTTTTCTAATATATTTTACGGGCAGGGCGGCGATGATATTCTCGACGGTCAGGCTGGCGATGACACACTATATGGCGGAACAGGAAATGATACGCTGATCGGTGGAGCAGGTATTGACACGTTGATCGGTGGGGCAGGTATTGATACCGCAGATTACAGCGAGGCGGCAGGTATTGTAAAAGTCAATCTGGCGGCAGGCGAAGCGACTTTTGATGGCACCGGTTCAAATGACCTTTTAAATGAAATCGAAAACATTACAGGCTCTGTAAATAATGACGAACTTATTGGTAATGGTGTTGCCAACATAATTATTGCAGGAGCAGGTAGCGATTCCGTTAGTGGCGGCGGAGGTGCCGATAACCTTGATGGCGGTATCGGGTTTGATGATCTACGTTTTGATGATCTGACAGGTGATGGGGTTATTTTAGATATTGCTGGTGGAGATGCAGTGTTCAAAGGCGATGGTACAACGGATGTTTTTGTAAACTTTGAACGCTATTATGCTTCAAATCAGGATGATGATATTACAGGATCGGCGGCCGTGGATACTGTGTTTGGTATGGCGGGCGATGATATTTTTACTGCAAGTGATGGCGTTGATATTTTGGATGGCGGTGCGGGCAGTGACACGCTTGATTATTCTGATCTAGCAACTGCGGGTTCTATTACTGTAACCTTGAGCACAAATATTGCAACAAATGTTGTTGTTAGCGGATCGAGCGGCAATGACTCTATTGTAAATTTCGAAAATGTAATAGGTTCTGCAGGCAATGATTTCATTACAGGTGACGAGCTGCAAAATACATTAAGTGGCGATGCAGGTGATGATACGGTTCGCGGTGGTGGCGGAAATGATATTTTAGATGGCGGCGCGGGCACTGATACAGTGCGTTTTGATGATCTTATCGGGGCAAGCGGTGTTATTTTAAATATTGCTGCGGGTACGGGACTTTATACGGGCGATAACACAACCGACACATTAAGTAATTTTGAAATTTATTATGTGTCAAATCAAAATGATACGATTACAGGATCTGCGGGCGCAGATAGTATTTTTGCTCTTGCAGGGGATGATATTGTTATCGCGAGCGCAGGATCGGATGTAATTGATGGCGGCACTGACAGTGACACTGTAAATTATTCCGCTTTTGCAGCAGGCAACGCAATTACCGTAATTTTAACAGGCGCTGTTGCAGCAACGGTCAATGTAAATGGCGGCGATAGTGACAGTATTGTCAATGTTGAGAATATTACGGGTTCCCAAGGCGATGATAATATAACTGGCGATGGCTTCGCAAATATTTTGGATGGCGGTGCAGGAGTAGATACTATTGATGGAGGTGATGGTGATGACA
>JBBKXA010000003.1:0-10109 GCA_037969235.1 Bdellovibrionales bacterium
GAAATGCTCAAAGACGCTGGCTTGAAGACTTCGGGGCAAGTGCGTTTGATTGATGGTCGTACGGGTGAATATTTCCACCGTGATGTGACGGTTGGATATATGTACATGCTCAAACTGCATCACTTGGTCGATGATAAGATCCACGCACGTTCAATCGGGCCGTATTCTCTTGTGACGCAACAACCGCTGGGTGGTAAAGCCCAGTTCGGTGGTCAAAGATTTGGTGAGATGGAAGTGTGGGCGCTGCAAGCTTATGGCGCAGCATACACGCTTCAAGAAATGCTCACGGTAAAATCTGATGACGTGGCAGGTCGCTCGAAAGTCTATGAGAGCATCGTGCGCGGCGAAGACAATTTCGAAATCGGCATCCCCGAATCTTTCAACGTTCTGACGAAGGAATTGAAGGCGCTGTGTTTAAATGTCGATATGAAGCAGAGTGGGAAGTGACGGATGCTTGGCGCGGGAAACCGCGCCTTAGCCAACCCGTCATCCTCAAGCGCTCGCGCTGAAGGATCTTAAGAATTAAACGCGTAGACGCGGAGTTACGGAGAAGGAAAATAAAATGAGTAATCCAAAAGTTAAAGCGGCCTCACAATGGTTGAGAGATAATTACAATGAAGTTGTGCGCGATTATGCCGGTCAGACAGTGGTTGCTACTGAAAATGGCATCGTGGCGTCTGATGAAAATTGTGACGAAGCAATTAAAAAAATCCCTACTGATGTAAATCTTGAAGAAACAGCCTCAGTAAGCATACCTGAAATGGACGCACCTGCTGCGTAGCTTAGCCTGAATATACGAATACCCGCCAAAAACGGGATGACAATTGAAAAGAAGGAAAAAACTATGAATGAATTAATGAACTTATTCGGTCAACCAACAGGGCCACAAAGCTTTGACAGCCTTCGTATTTCGATTGCATCGCCGGAGCAAATCCGCTCTTGGTCTTTTGGTGAGGTGAAAAAGCCCGAAACGATTAACTATCGTACATTCAAGCCCGAAAAGGACGGCTTGTTCTGTGCGCGTATCTTTGGTCCGATTAAAGATTATGAGTGTTTGTGCGGTAAATATAAACGCATGAAATATAAAGGCATTATCTGTGAAAAATGTGGTGTTGAAGTGACTTTGACCAAAGTGCGCCGTGAGCGCATGGGCCATATCGATCTTGCATCACCTGTAGCGCATATCTGGTTCCTCAAATCGCTCCCATCACGTATTGGTTTGATTATGGACATGACTCTAAAAGAATTAGAGCGTGTTTTGTATTTCGAAAACTTCATCGTCATCGAGCCAGGCATGACGCCGATGAAGCAATATCAGCTTTTGAACGAGGAAGAATACTACGCCGCGCAAGACGAATACGGCGAAGATAATTTCCGCGCTGGTATCGGCGCCGAAGCGATGAAGGAAATTCTATCCGACCTCGACCTCGAAGAAATCAAAGTGCAAGTCGAAGAAGATCTGCGCGAAACAGGTTCTGAAGCAAAACGCAAAAAACTCGTTAAGCGTCTAAAATTGCTTGACGCATTCCTTGAATCTGGCGCACGCCCTGAATGGATGATTTTGGACATTGTGCCTGTTCTCCCACCAGAGCTTCGCCCACTTGTGCCACTTGATGGTGGTCGTTTTGCGACATCTGACCTCAACGATTTATATCGTCGTGTGATTAACCGTAACAACCGTTTGAAACGCCTGATGGAGCTTCGCGCGCCTGATATTATTGTGCGTAACGAAAAACGGATGTTGCAAGAATCTGTGGATGCGCTCTTTGACAATGGCCGTCGTGGTCGTGTGATTACTGGCGCGAACAAGCGTCCGCTGAAATCACTCTCTGACATGCTTAAAGGGAAACAAGGTCGCTTCCGTCAGAACTTGCTCGGTAAGCGTGTGGACTACTCAGGTCGTTCAGTGATCGTTGTAGGGCCAGAGCTGAAGCTGCATCAATGTGGTATCCCCAAGAAAATGGCGCTGGAGTTATTCAAGCCGTTTATCTATCACAAACTCGAACTCTACGGCATGGCTTCTACGGTTAAAGCCGCGAAGAAAATGGTTGAAAAAGAACGCCCCGAAGTATGGGACATCTTGGAAGAAGTGATCCGCGAGCATCCAGTGATGCTGAACCGCGCACCAACTTTGCACAGACTTGGGATTCAAGCGTTTGAACCCGTATTGATCGAAGGTAAAGCTATTAACTTGCATCCGCTTGTCTGTACCGCTTTTAACGCCGACTTTGACGGTGACCAAATGGCTGTGCACGTGCCACTTTCAATCGAAGCGCAACTTGAAGCGCGTTGTTTGATGATGGCGACCAACAACATCCTCTCGCCAGCATCTGGTAAGCCTGTGATTGTACCAACTCAAGATATCATCTTGGGTCTGTATTACATGTCACTCGCGCGTGATGGTGAAAAAGGTGAAGGCATGATCTTCCGCGGTGCGGGTGAAATTACCCACGCTCTCGAAGCAGGCGTATTGTCGATGCATGCGAAAATTAAATGTCGCTATCACACGGTGGATGAAAATGGTGATCCGAAGACGGAAATCGTGGAATCCACCCCGGGTCGTATCATTATCTCCGATCTGTTGCCGCGTAATGCGAAATTGCCATTTTCTATGATCAACCAAGTTCTGACTAAAAAAGAACTATCGAACGTGATCGAGGAAAGCTATCGCCATTGTGGTCAGAAAGAGACTGTGATCTTTGCTGACCGTTTGATGAAGCTCGGATTTAAACATGCGTGTATCGCGGGTATTTCTTTCGGTAAGGATGATTTGATTATCCCTGCGGAAAAAGTTACGCTCGTGGCCGAAGCCAATAACAAAGTCCTCGAATTTGAACAACAATATCAAGACGGCTTGATCACCAAAGGTGAGAAATACAACAAGGTTGTCGATATCTGGTCAAAATGTACGGACGATGTGGCCGACGCGATGATGGCGCAAATCTCCAACATCGAAAGCGGTAATCTCAACAGCGTATATATGATGGCGCACTCCGGTGCTCGTGGTTCTGCAGCGCAGATCCGCCAGCTTGCTGGTATGCGAGGGTTAATGGCTAAGCCTTCTGGTGAGATCATTGAAACGCCGATTATCTCAAACTTTAAAGAAGGCTTGACCGTGTTGGAATACTTCAACTCCACCCACGGCGCGCGTAAAGGTTTGGCAGATACTGCGTTGAAAACTGCGAACTCTGGGTACCTCACTCGTCGTTTGGTTGATGTTGCACAAGATGCGATCATCACCGAAACCGATTGTGGCACGCAGCGCGGCATCACAATGCGCCCCGTTATGAACGGCGCGGATGTGGTTGTGACTGTTGGTGATCGTGTCCTCGGACGCAGTTCTTCAATTGATATTGCCAACCCTTTAACGGGCGAGAGCATCGTTAAAGCGGGTCAATTAATCAACGAAGAAATTGCTGATGACATCATGACTGCGGGTATTGATGAAGTGCTTGTGCGCTCTGTCTTGACCTGTGAGGGTGAAAATCACGGCATTTGTGCAACATGTTATGGACGTGACTTGGCGCGCGGTTCGATGGTGAATATGGGTGAGGCAATCGGTGTTATGGCTGCGCAATCCATTGGTGAGCCAGGAACACAGCTGACAATGCGGACATTCCACATTGGCGGCGCGGCGCAAAAAGGTGCGGAACGCTCTCATGTTGAAACCAACATCGACGGAACAATCGAAATCCGTAATCAAAACGTGGTGAAAAACTCTGATGGTATCAACATCGTCATGGGTCGTAACACTGAGATTATTGTTAAAGACAAAACCGGTAAAGAAAAAGCCACACATCGCGTACCTTATGGTGCGAAATTAATGGTCGATGACAAAGGTAAAGTGAAAGCCGGCGACAAAATGGCCGCGTGGGATCCATATACATTGCCTGTCATCACCGAAAAAGACGGTGTTGCGCATTACTTTGACCTCGTCGAAGGCATGTCAGTTGTTGAGGACACGGATGAGGCGACTGGTATCTCCTCCAAAAAAATCATTGACTGGCGCTCACAGCCTAAAGGCGGAGATTTGAAACCGCGTATCTCGCTGCTCGATAAAAAAGGCAACGTGATTAACCTGCCAAACGGCTTGCCTGCGAATTACTATCTGTCTGTGGACACGATTTTGAACGCAGAAAATGAGCAAGAAGTAAAAGCCGGTGACATCATCGCTCGTATCCCTCGTGAAACATCGAAAACTCGTGATATTACTGGTGGTCTACCACGCGTTGCTGAATTGTTCGAAGCACGTATGCCAAAAGACTTCGCTGTGATCTCCGAAATTGATGGTTACGTGGAATTCGGTAAGGATTATAAATCCAAACGCCGCATTGCCGTGAAACCGGCGAATACGGATGATGGTGAGCCACGCGAATATCTCGTCCCTAAAGGTCGTCACTTGGCGGTCGTAGAAGGCGATTTCGTCCGCAAAGGTGATCCAATCCTCGACGGTGCGCTTGTACCGCATGACATTCTTGATGTTATGGGCGTGGAAGCTTTGGCTGATTACCTCACCAACGAAGTGCAAGACGTTTATCGCTTGCAAGGGGTGAAAATCAACGACAAACACATTGAGGTTATCGTGCGTCAAATGATGCAGAAAGTCGAAGTGCTTGAAGTTGGTGATTCAACCTATCTCGTGGGGGAACATGCCGAGCGTGATGATTTCGAAGAATACGTGAACAAGCTTATGGACGAGGGCAAGCGCCCACCCGTCGGCAAGCCTGTGTTGCAAGGGATTACGAAAGCATCGCTTCAAACGCGCAGCTTTATCTCTGCGGCGTCATTCCAGGAAACAACGCGTGTTCTTACCGAAGCCGCTGTTCAAGGCAAGGTCGACAGATTGTTCGGCCTTAAAGAAAACGTGATCGTCGGCCGCTTGATCCCTGCGGGAACTGGTGCGTACACGATGAACATGAAGAAAATCGCCGCCGAACGCGACCAAGTCATCATCGATAGCCAACCCAAAGAAGAGGAAGCGATCGAAGATATGAGCGCCGAATCTGTGGTGGCATCAGACGCGGTCGACAATGCCGACGAGCCAGAAACAAAAGAAGCCGCCAACGGTTAACCGTTGAACGCAATATAAATTCCAAAAGCCGCGCTTTATTTCGAAGCGCGGCTTTTTACATCTTGCATACCTTCTCACATTGTCATCTCGACCGAGCGGCAGCGAACGGAGAGACGTCACCCCCATGCTTCATATCCCTCTGTTTGCGCCGCTCAATCGGGATGACATTAAATTACGCTCTCTCATGTTTCACTCTGTATGCACTTTGGCAAATTTGTTCTTGTATTAAACATAAGATTGTTTTACGGTGAAGGATGTAAAGACATATATCCTACAAACACTGATGAAGGGATCACAATGCCGAAAATTACCGAAGATGATTATACGCCGCTAGAGCGCATTGGAGCTGTGCTTTCTGGCCGTTCGCTTAATGTCGAATGGAAGCAAGGACATGATAATGATGGAAATCCTATATGGTATCGTATGACAACACACAGACCAATCCCAGGAGCTTATGAAGCCGCGCGTGCGGCAAGACTAGAACATGACGAGCACGCTCAAAATGAAGCTGAGGAAGTCTCGCAAGGCATTATTCAAAATATCATGGATGACAAACATTCTCTCTAAATAAAGCACCTAAAACACATCGCTAAGCCGCATTTTTAACCAAGATGCGGTTTTTTGTTGCGCAAGAAATATAAATATGTATATATAAATAAAAAACTTAAAAACAAAGGGACAACAACATGACAGCAGAAATAACGAAAAAAGATCAAGAAGCGATCAAGCCAATCGTACTCGAATCTATTTTCGAAAAAATGGCGAAGATTAAAATAGATATTGTAAATTCTCATACTTCTGAAAATGAAAAACAGCTAAAAGACCAGATTTGGCTGGCATTGAATGCAATTACACAATCAACAGCTTGTGAACTGTCTCAATTGAACGAAAGATTTGGAGCGCAGGTCAATATTTTAACACAATTCGCGACCCAAATCCAAGAGCACTGTAATGGTCGTCGCGTTAGCTTGGAACGCGCAGCGGCGCTTCATGCACCTATATTGCCCACCATTGAGGGCCAAGTTGAAGAAACTCGTAACCAGTCCGTGGGTGTGAAAACGCAACATGCATTCCCGCAAATTTTAGCTACACTTTAAAAATTTCCGTTGATTCGTAAAATAAATCTTGACGCGCGGAGCAATGTTTTATATGCTCCGCGTCTAATTCGTTGAGTCTCGAGGGTTCGCCCTCTTGGCGCAACATCCCTAAACACTGAATAAGACAGTAATTGTTAACGGGATGCTCTGCAAAATATCAAACATTTCGCGTTTTTTGCGAAAAAATGTTTGACTTATGCGCCGCTCTGGCGCTATATGCAGCCATCCGTAAGATTTATGAACTAAAACAAAGAGGCCATATATATGCCAACTATCCAGCAGCTAGTGCGCAAGCCTAGAAAAAAAGTTGTAAAAGCGAAGAAAAACCGCGCTTTAAAGAGCAACCCGCAACGTCGCGGTGTTTGCACGCGTGTTTATACAACAACGCCAAAGAAACCAAACTCTGCGCTGCGTAAAGTGGCGAAGGTGCGTTTGACAACTGGCCTAGAGGTCATCTGCTACATCCCCGGCGAAGGTCACAATCTACAGGAACACTCCGTTGTGCTTGTGCGCGGCGGCCGTGTGAAAGACTTACCCGGTGTGCGTTACACCATTATCCGCGGAACACTCGATACGCAAGGCGTTAAAGAGCGTAAGCAATCAAGATCACGTTACGGCGTGAAAAAACCGAAATAACGGAAAACTTAATAAGGCGGAGCCGAATTTAGGTTTCCGTTATCCCCGCGAAGGCGGGGATCTAGTGGAGAAAAAGAAGGAAGATAAAATGGCTGATGTGGATTTTACTGGGGCTGGTATAGCTGAAGCGCGCACTGACAATGGTTACGTAGGGCAACGTTCTCGTTCATCTATATCTAGCGAGCTTCATGTGCGCGCTGCTTTTGAAACGGCATGTGTGGAAGCAGGAATGAGAGATATGGCGGCAGTTGGCGAAGCGGCTGAGTATTTTATTCAAAATCTTCTTGGGGCGAAAGTAAAAGTAGAATTCCCTGAGGGTACATATTTAAAAATTGGCACAATGGACTGATATACAGAGACAATAAAAGAGAAGAGAAAAATGAGCAGAAGACATAGAGCAGAAAAAAGAGAAATCCTCCCAGACCCTAAATTCGGGGATTTGGTGTTATCAAAATTCATCAATAATTTGATGGTCGATGGTAAGAAATCTGTTGCAGAAAGCATTGTTTACAAAGCGATCGCAATTTTGGAAAGCAAAAACGTCAACGACAATTCTAAATCTGAGGATGAGGAAAGCGGCGAAGGCGATTCAGGCGCGGTTCAATATAAGACCAAGGGTCTTGGAATTTTCCACACCGCACTAAAAAATGCGCGCCCTAAATTAGAGGTTCGCTCACGCCGTGTGGGTGGTGCAACATATCAGGTGCCCGTTGAGGTTCGTCATGAACGCGCAGTGGCCTTGGCTATGCGTTGGCTCATCGAGGCTGCCCGCAAACGTAGTGAAAACACAATGGTTGATCGCGTAGCAAACGAATTATTCGATGCCTCCAACGAACGCGGCAATGCCGTGAAAAAACGCGATGACACCCACAAAATGGCCGATGCAAACAAAGCATTCGCGCATTTCCGCTGGTAAGAATTTAGAGAGATATAAGGACAAACGAAAATGGCACGCGAACACGCAATATCAGAATACCGTAATTTCGGGATCATGGCGCATATTGATGCGGGTAAAACCACAACGACTGAACGGATTTTATTCTACTCTGGTAAATCTCACAAAATTGGCGAAGTGCATGATGGCGCAGCGACAATGGACTGGATGGAGCAAGAACAAGAGCGCGGTATTACCATTACGTCTGCGGCAACAACAACATATTGGGACGCACCAAAAACTGGGCCATACAATGGCAAGCGTTTCCGTCTAAATATCATCGACACGCCAGGTCACGTGGATTTCACTATTGAAGTTGAGCGTTCATTGCGCGTACTCGATGGTGCGATTGCTGTATTTGATGCTAACGCAGGCGTTGAGCCACAAACTGAAACTGTATGGCGCCAAGCTGACAAATATCACGTACCACGTATGTGCTTCGTGAACAAAATGGACAAAATTGGTGCGGATTTCTACAACACTGTAGACATGATCAAAAAGCGCCTAGGTGCTGTGCCATGTGTTATTCAATTGCCAATCGGCTCGGAAAATAATTATGCTGGCCATATTGATCTCGTGCGCATGAAAGCAATTGTTTGGGACGGCGAGCAACTCGGCGCGACATATGCTGAACAAGACATTCCAGACGACATGAAGGAAATCGCCGCGGAGTACCGTGAGAAACTCGTTGAGTTGGCTGTTGAGCAAGATGACGCAGCAATGGAAGCTTACCTCGAAGGCAATGAGCCTGACGAAGCAACATTGAAAGCCTGTATCCGTAAAGGTACAGTGAATAACATCTTCGTGCCTGTGTTATCAGGTACAGCGTTTAAAAACAAAGGTGTTCAAACAATGTTGGATGCAGTTGTTGAATATCTTCCATCACCCATTGATATTGGTGAAACAAAAGGCTTGAAGGTAGATTCTGACGAAGTTGAAAACCGTTCACCTTCTGATGATGCGCCATTCTCTGCGCTTGCATTTAAAATTATGAACGACCCATTCGTGGGATCGCTCACTTTCGCGCGTATCTACTCCGGTAGCGTTGAAAGTGGATCTTATGTTATGAACTCCGTAAAAGACAAGCGCGAGCGCGTTGGCCGTATGTTGCTTATGCACTCTAATAACCGCGAAGAAATCAGCGAAGCGCACACTGGCGACATCGTGGCGTTCGTCGGTATGAAAGATACAACAACCGGCGATACACTATGCGAAAAAGAGCGCCCCGTAGTGCTTGAGCGTATGGAATTCCCTGAGCCTGTGATCGAGATCGCGGTTGAGCCGAAAACTAAGGCTGACCAAGAAAAAATGTCACAAGCGTTACAACGTCTGGCGGCTGAAGACCCATCATTCCGCGTAGCCGTAGACCATGAATCTGGCCAAACCATCATTAAAGGTATGGGTGAACTTCATCTCGACATCCTTGTTGATCGTATGAAGCGCGAATTTAAAGTTGAAGCGAATATCGGCGCGCCGCAAGTGGCCTACCGCGAAAGCATCACGAAACTTTCAGAAATTTCCTATACCCACAAAAAACAAACAGGTGGTTCTGGGCAATTCGCGAAAATCGACCTTATATTTGAACCTGGTGAGCCAGGTTCAGGTTTTGTCTTCGAAAGCAAAGTCGTTGGCGGTAACGTACCCAAAGAATATATCCCGGGCGTAGAAAAAGGTCTGACGTTAGCCAAGGAAAATGGCATCATTGCGGGCTTCCCCGTCTTGGATTTCAAAGTCACATTGGTTGACGGTGGATATCATGACGTTGACTCATCCGTTATGGCCTTTGAGATCGCAGCAAAGTCCGCCTTCAAAGAAGGCATGCAAAAATCCGGCCCACAATTGCTTGAGCCAATGATGAAAGTCGAAGTTGTAACCCCTGAAGATTACATGGGTGACATCATCGGCGATCTAAACTCACGCCGTGGACAGGTTAATAATATGACGGATCGCGGTAATGCAAAAGTGATCGAAGCATTTGTGCCATTGGCCAACATGTTCGGCTACATCAACACGCTTCGTTCAATGTCACAAGGCCGCGCTAACTACACGATGTTATTTGGTCATTACGAGCCAGTACCAGCCGCGGTTGCGCAAGAAGTTAAAGAAAGCCTTGGTGCATAATCTATAAAAGTTAATTTTAGGAGGACTATAAAATGTCAAAAGAAAAATTCCAACGCAATAAACCACATTGCAACATTGGTACAATTGGTCACGTTGACCATGGTAAGACAACGCTGACAGCGGCGCTGGCTATGAAATACGGTAACGGCGAGAGCGTCGATAAAATCGACAAAGCGCCCGAAGAAAAAGCGCGTGGTATCACGATTTCAACGGCGCACGTTGAGTATGAAACAGATAACCGCCACTACGC
>JBBKXA010000004.1:0-3687 GCA_037969235.1 Bdellovibrionales bacterium
CAGATGCCCGAAAAATGGGGGCATACCTGTTAACCGAAACGATGGAACACCACCCAGACTTAGGCTTTTCATCTTATGATCGCTTCTTTCCCAATCAAGACAATATGCCTGCAGGAGGCTTTGGCAACTTAATTGCTTTGCCGCTACAGCGTGAACCTCGTCAGCAAGGAAACAGCGTCTTTTTGGATGAAAACTTTCAGCCTTACCATGATCAATGGTCGTTTCTATCTTCTGTTAGAAAAATGACGTCACAAGAAGTCGAAATGCTGGTGCTCGAAGCCGTTGATCGAGGAAGAGTCACTGGTCTGCATATCCCAGTTAATGACGAAGATGCGGATGAACCATGGAAGGCGCGCCCCTCCAGAAAGTCACGGCCTCTTGAAATTTCATCGCCAATGCCTGAATGCATAAAAATTGTCGCAGGTAATCAGCTATACATTGAGAAAGAAGGATTGCCACCGCAGCTTATCAATCGCCTGATACGTACTGCAGCATTCCAGAATCCGGAGTTTTATAAAGCACAGGCCATGCGGCTGCCAATATTTGACAAGCCTCGTATTATCGCCTGCGCTGAAAACTTCCCAAATCATATTGGACTGCCGAGAGGCTGTTTAGATGATGTTCTGGAGCTATTAGCAGAAACAAACGTAACACATGAAATTGTTGATGAAAGAAATGCAGGCAAAGCAATCCGCACCAAGTTCCTTGGAGCGCTGAGCAAGGACCAAAAGTCAGCAGTTAAAGCTATCTTAGCTTACGATACAGGGGTTCTGTCTGCAACAACGGGCTTTGGTAAAACTGTTTTGGGGGCCCATATCATTGCGAAACGCAAACGCAACACGCTGATTCTAGTTCATAGAAAACAATTGCTTGAGCAATGGGTTGCCCGGCTTCAAACCTTTTTAGACCTTGAACACATCAATATTGGCCAAATTGGTGGTGGAAAAAGGAATCCAACTGGGCAGATTGATATTGCGCTAATCCAGAGTCTGGCTCGCAAAGGAGAAGTGGACGACTGTGTTGCTGATTATGGCCAGCTTATCGTAGATGAGTGTCACCACCTTTCTGCTGTAAGCTTTGAAGCGGTGGCCAGACAATGTAAGGCCAAATACGTTGTTGGGTTGACGGCAACGCCAATACGCAAAGATGGCCAGCAACCAATTATATTTATGCAATGTGGTCCTATCAGATATCACGTTGATGCAAAAAAACAGGCGAAAAAGCGCCCGTTCAGCCATTTTGTAGTACCACGCTATACAGAATTCAAATTGCCATTAAGTTTGATGGAGCAATATGATCGCCCACCGATACAGACGGTATATACGGAGCTGGCAAATAACAGCGCCCGTAATGAGATGATTGTGAATGATGTTATCTTAGCCTTGAAGGCTGGACGTTCACCAGTGATTTTGACTGAGCGGAAAGAACATGTTTCCTTTTTCGCAGATCGTCTTGCTGGCTTTTCAAAGCATATCATCACCCTTCAAGGTGGCATGGGCAAAAAAGCTCATAGGCAAATGCTTGAAGAGCTTGAAAGCATCGGCGACCATGAAGAACGAATTTTGATAGCCACAGGCCGTTACATTGGCGAAGGTTTTGACGATGCCAGACTGGATACATTGTTTCTTGCGATGCCCGTTTCTTGGAAAGGCACGCTTGCCCAGTATGCAGGAAGACTGCATAGAATTCATCACCGCAAGACCAAAGTTCAGGTTTATGATTACATCGATTATCAGGTTCCCGTATTACAGCGAATGAGTGAAAAACGTACGTCTGGCTATAGAAGCTTGGGCTATGAAATTCAGCCAAAATATTAATGTATCCTATTATTTACCTTAAATGGCATAAGGGCAACAATGAGATACATTAAACATCAAACATCTTGACTTTTCTTTTAATGTTCCCTATTGTTTACACTAAGCGCTATAAGGATAAATATAATATACATTAGAGGTAAAGCCATGAGTAAGAAAACATATCTACCAATACCCGTGCAAAAAGCTTTAAGACAGCTGGGAAAAGATATTAGTGATGCCCGCCGCCGCCGCCGCATTGCAATGAGGCTTATGTCTGAACGCGCTGGGTTTTCTCGCGTTACTTTGTCCAAAATTGAAAAAGGAGATTCGAGTGTGTCCATGGGGGCGTATGCTTCCGCCCTCTTTGTTTTAGGCATGTCTGATCGTTTGGCACAAATCGCCGATGCTTCTCATGATATTGTTGGACGCGAGCTGGAAGATGAAAGCTTACCTCAAAGAATTAGATCACCTCAAAGTAACAAGGGAGAAACCGATGAGTAGTCAACAAATATACGTTTCAATTGAGCTGGGGGAACAAACACACAGCGTAGGAAAGCTTTGGTTTCACCAACGTGGATCTAGGCAGAGCGCCTCATTTGAATATGATAAAGATTGGTTAAGGCACTCTGAGAAATTTGCACTTGATCCAGCACTCCAATTAACAGAAGGATCATTTCATACTACGCCAGATCAAATATTATTTGGCGCTGTTGGCGATTCAGCGCCTGATCGCTGGGGACGCGTTCTTATGCGCCGTGCCGAGAGTGTGCGCGCTAAATCTGCAGGAGAAGCTACAAGAACGCTATCAGAGGCCGATTATTTGCTAGGCGTGAATGATGAAGCCCGCCAAGGCGCTTTACGCTTCTCGCTGGAAGATGGTGGGCCTTATTTAACACCGCAGGATAAACAAAGCATTCCGCCTTTAATTGACCTTCCTAGATTGCTATCAGCGACAGAACGTTATTTAGACGATGATGAAACAGCAGAAGATTTAAAAATACTATTGGCACCGGGGTCATCTCTTGGTGGTGCAAGACCAAAAGCATCGGTCAGAGATAAAGATGGTAGCTTGGCAATAGCAAAGTTCCCTAAAAAAGACGACGAGTTTAATGTGGTTGTCTGGGAGGCAGTGGCACTCACGCTTGCAGAAAAAGCTGGCGTTAAAACGGCAGGGTGGCGTCTTGAAACAATCATGGACAAACCTGTTCTAATTTTACGGCGCTTTGATCGCGTTGAGGGTCATCGTGTTCCGTTCTTATCGGCCATGAGCATGCTGGGAGCAAAAGATAATGATCCTCATAGCTATCTTGAGATAGCTTATGCAATCGCACAACACGGGGCAAATCCGAATGATGATTTAGAAGAGTTGTGGCGACGCATTGTTTTCACAGTCATGATTTCAAATACTGATGATCACCTTAGAAACCATGGCTTTTTATATGAGCGCCATAAGGGATGGATATTATCACCGGCTTATGATGTGAACCCAGCGCCTGTTGAGGTGAAAGCACGCATGCTATCGACATCAATTGATTTTGATGATCCCACCGCTTCCATTGATCTGGCGTTTTCGGTCATTGAGGATTTTCGAATTAAAAAACCTAGAGCGATTGAAATTGCAAAAGAAGTTGCGCTTGCCGTAAGTGAATGGAGAAATGTTGCAACACAGTTTAGCTTCAGCAAGAAAGAAATGGATCGTATGGTTTCTGCTTTTGAGCATGAAGATTTAGAAAAAGCTCGAAAGGCTTAAGGATATATTAGACCTGATTCCCGACCATTCTCATAATGCTAGGGTTGTATTATAGAAGGCCGCGATGAGGAAGAAGCGTAAGCCGAGACGTTTTCTTCGGTTTCTGTAGCGCTCAGAAAGGATTCTAAAACGTTTCAGGAC
>JBBKXA010000005.1:0-17179 GCA_037969235.1 Bdellovibrionales bacterium
AGGATCCATCATAGGTAAATGAATTATTTTTCCCGTTGGGATATTTGATGGTAAGGCTTTAAATTCTAAACCACTCAATTTACTTTTTGTATAATCTAAGTTAAGGTTTTTCTTGGAAATATTGAACTGCTTGCTGACTTTATTTGTAAATTTGTCTGATTTACGCTCTAACTCACCCAGATCCATACCCTCATCAGGTTGCTCGTCTATTAAACCGTTTTTCAAAGCATCAGCAGCTGTCTCAATAGCTTGGAACAACTCTAAAAAGCTGTCTGATCTTTCTTCAATAATCTCTAAAGCGCACATAATGCCAATATTTGCCAATTCCAAAATATCATCTCTTTGGTCTAACACCTTATTCATTTCTGAAATTGTTTGTTTGTCCAACCTATGAGAACGGCGGTAAATATCATATAATTTAGGCATACTTTCTAAATGCGGGATCGCAAAACCCAGACCATCAATAATAGGATGAAAAATTTCTACAGTAGAATTTCTTTTATCTATTTTGCTAGCAAAGCCATAAGATGTTTTTAATCGGCCAGGGATATCTGAGAATACAGCCATATCGACTTCGTCGATAAATTTAATAAGAGCCGTGTCCTCGATTAAACCATTTTCTTTGCTTTGTTTTATGCTGACCCTTGTATTATAAGCACCATGAAATTGACGAGCCTTGTACATTTGCACAATTGATCCGTCAGAGACCTGTTTTCCATTAGTATTTCTACACGCATTCGTTACTGGCTCTAATCTTCTTGCTTCACATAGTTGGGATAAGAAATCTCTATTATATTCTGCTTCAACGCCTACTGTCATGCACAAATAAATAACACCTTGCGGATTTTCATCGGAATCATGACGAAACGGCTCTAGTGTTTTTTCTATAGGAAGTACAGGATGACTTATATGAATGATGCCATTCTCGTCTGGTTCAGATATTAAGAAATCCAGATCCTTTTGCAGATAATTCAGACTTTCATAAAATTCTTTTACATCAATCGGGAGTTGAAAATTTAACCAGTTAACTGCATCTTCAGTAAGAGGGGTAGAAACAATGCGTGCAACCTGAGGCACATTTCTATCCGTTACAACCAATTTATTATCGCCTTCTATTTTCTCACCATTGAGATTAGCTGGCAGACAAATTTCCTGATTCGTATTTGCGGACATAACCGGTTCGCTAATTTCAGGACGAGACGCTCTTTCATTATATGCCCTTATAAGTTCCGACGCCTTAAGAACAGTCAGTTGTGACCATTGTTTTTTTGTACCAGCGACTATGGTTCCTCTTACTTTAGACTCGTCATGCTTGAATGTAATATGAGAACCTGTTTGCCTAAACCTGCACCCGAGACGCCCTAATTCCGTGCGCAGGACTTCGGTAGGTGTGATTTGTTTCGTCTGTTTCATACTATTTTATGCCTTACAATCTATAAAAAGAATATTTTTATAGCAATTCACCTGTGGCATGTCAATAAAAAATAACTTACATAAAGTCGAGACAAGAATATAAATGCCAGCTGTTTTGTTAAGCTTCTTTCTTTTCCGACTCCTCCGCCACGATATCTTTTCGGCTTAATTTGCCAATCATTGTTTTGGGGAGGGGTTCTGTGCGAAATTCGATGCGTTTGGGCATTTCGATTTTGGAGAGATGTTCGGCGAGGAAGTCTTTCAGCTCTTGCGCAGTAAGCTCGCGTCCATCTTTTAATTTGACCCATGCTTTTACGATTTCACCGCGTTGTTTATCTGGCAATCCCGCGACGATGCATTCTTCGACGCTGGGGTGTTTATAGATGGCTTCTTCGATATTGCGAGGATAGACGTTGTAGCCGTTGGTGATGATCATATCTTTAATGCGATCCACCACATAGGTGTAGCCTTGTTCATCCATTATACCAATATCACCAGTATGCAAACGTTTTGTTCCATCGCCGCAATCGCGCAAAACGGCTGCGGTTTCTTTGGGGTTGTTGTAATAGCCCTTCATCACTTGGGGGCCGCGGATGCATATTTCGCCGCGTTCGCCGATTGGCATCGGGGTAATTTTGTCTTCGCGGTCCAAAATTTCAACTATAGTTTGGGGTAATGGTAGGCCGATTGAACCTGCTACATTTTCACCAAAAGGCGGATTAACCGTTGCCACGGGGGAAGTTTCTGAAAGGCCATAGCCTTCGACCACAGTACAGCCCGTGAGTTCTTCAAATTTTTCTTTAACTTTGACGGGCAACGCCGCGCCGCCAGAGATACAAAATTTCAAGGATTTGAGATTAAAATTGGCGAGTTTGGCATAATTATTAATCGCCGTATAAATCGCGGGAACAGCGGGCAAGTATTGCGGTTTGGCTTTGTCGATCAGTTTTAAGGTATCGACGAGGTCAAAACGCGGGATTGTGATGATCTCCATTTTGCCGAGTACGGCCATATTCAAACACACCGTCATGGCAAAAACGTGGAAGAACGGCAACACGGCCAGCATTTTTTCATGGCCGTCATTCACATTCATATCGGGATCGGGGAAATTGGCGTAGGCTTGGGCGGCGTTGGCATAAATATTCATATGTGTGAGCATTGCGCCCTTGGGCACGCCCGTTGTACCGCCAGTATATTGCAAAACGGCTACATCGTTTATGGGATCAATGGTGGGGACTTTTACCTCTCCATTATTTTGCATGATAGTATTGAGGAATACGATACGCTCGCTAGCTTTTATGCGTGCGACGTCACCCGATTTAACAATGGGGAAAAGGAAGTTTTTAGGAAAGGGTAAATAATCGGTGAATTTTCCCACTATCAGCTTCTTCAGCCGTGTATCGGTGAGCATTTCTTCCATTTTTTCATGCAAAATAGAGAGATCGAGGCTGACCATATAATCGGTTTCGCTGTCTTCGATTTGATGCGCGAGTGATGATTTGGTATAGAGCGGGTTGTAATTAACCACGCATGCGCCCGTTTTCAAAATACCATAGTATGCAATAAACGATAAGGGGCAATTGGGCAGGAATATGCCGACTTTATCGCCTTTCTTCACGCCTAAAGTTTGCAGTCCACTGGCGAATTGGTTCACGGATTTCTGCATTTCCGACCAATTATATGATTTGCCCATAAAATTAAACGCTGGCTCAAAGGGCTTTGCGGCAACGGTGTCTTTTAAAACCTCAGACATTAAACGCGGGGTGATTTCCATGTCCCAGTTGGGTTTGTGAGGGTAGGTTTTAAGCCACGGATAATCGTTGTCGTTTTGAGGTTTTGTCATGGAATAGCCCTTTTGCAAATGGTGTGAATATGCGCGTAAATTATTTTACATGGTTTTGCTTTTGGTTTCTATGGGGATTGCCGCATACAACTTATATTAGAATCGACTAAATTTAAGGCGCTGGATTTTATTCAAAATTTCAGGCAAAATATAAAGAGTGGCTTTTTTGTTCACTGTTTTTGTGCTTCTAAACAAGAGGAATTGCGTGTTGCAGGCTCCGAATGATAATAATCAGCCCCAAGTCGCGGGCGAAGATCAGCCGATAAAAATGCTGTTGAAATGGTTCAACGGGACTAAAGGCTTCGGCTTTGTTGTGCCCGAAGACGAAAGTTTCGATGCTTTTTTACACATTACGACGTTGCAACAAGCGGGCTTAAACGCGCTTGGTGAGGGCGCGGTCTTGCTCTGCACTATTCATGACGGCCCCAAAGGCAAGCAAGTCAAGGATGTGATCGAAGTTTTAGAAGAGGGCAGTGTGAACCTCATGCCAGAAGATGCCGCCGAAGACGGCACATTTTCGCTAGGCGGTTTGGTGAAATGGTATAAGCCCGAAAAAGGCTTTGGTTTTATTATGCCTGATGATGGCATGAAGGATATTTTCATTCATAAAACGCTGCTAGATGAGCTTGAGATCGAAGAGCTCGAAGCGGGGCAACGCGTTAAGGTTACGTTGAAGATCGTTGATAAAGGCCGCGAAGCCGTTGATTTAAAAATCATTCGATAAATTTTGCCTTCACATCATGACATCATTTTAAAATGGGCGAATGATAATGTTGATAGCGGGATTTTGTGTCACGAGATCATTGCACACACGCCTTATTCAACAGTTATAAAAATATACGCGCATGATGGTGATGTTTTTTATTTGAAACAAACGCCGCCCGCATTATTTGTTGAAGCGCTGAATTTAGAGCATATGCATGCGCATTATAAACTGTCTTTTATTCCTCAAATTTTAAAGAGCAATGCCCAATTAAACGCGTTTATCACGTCTGATTGTGGTGGTGAACCTTTGCGTGAATATTTTAAAAATGGATTTGACCCGCACCTCATGGCTAAGGCCATTGCGCAATATCAGGATTTCCAAGACCAAACGGCTAGGAACTTTGATCAATTCATAAAGCTGGGCGCAAGTGATTGGCGGTTGAGCAATTTTCCCAAGCTTTATTTGGATTTGCTAGCGGATGAAACAGTGATGACTTTGTGTAATTTTAACGAAAAACAGCGCGTTATTTTGGAACAGAGCCTTGTTGAAGTCGAAGAAATTGTTGAAATTCTTGCGCAATACAATTTGCCGCAGCGGGTTAATCATTCCGATTTTCACGATGGCAATGTTGTGATTAATCACCAAACGCGCGATTTATTCATTATAGATTGGGGGGAGATTAATATTGCGCCTGCTATACTGTCACATTTTTGCAGCTTGTATAATATATCATCAAGATATGCGCTTAAAGATGATAAGGTTGCTCATCACATAATCATGGAACAGATTTTAAAGCCATATAATGGCCAAAAGCTTCCCTTAGAAATGATTGAACGCCTCGCCAATATATATTATGCATTTAGTATACAAAATGTGGTTCATGCGAGCAAAGCCAGTGATGCGGTCTGGGGGAAGCGGATACGATTTGCGCTTGATGTTTTTTTGGGTTTGTAAACCACAGATGGACACGGATGAACGCAGATGTTTTGAGATACGTATTTTATCTGCGTTTATCCGTGGTTAAAAATTGAAAACCAAAAAACGCGCCTTAAAAAGCGCGTTTTTGAAGATTTATTGTTTGAGCGCTTACTTCGCCAAAGCTTTTTTGGCGACTTCTAGTTCTTCTTTTGTTACTGTTTGTGTTTCTTTTTGCTCGGCTTTGAGGATGCGGTTGCGGGTGGCGGCTTGATAGGCCAGTTTCGCGTGTTCACCGCAATAAGGCAATCCGGTCATGCATTTGTCGCCGCAAAATCCGAAATCATCTTCGTTTGGATCGCCATAAGGCCAACGGCAATCATATGCACCGATTTCCAATAGTGGCTTAATATCACGGTCGGTCGGCACTGCCATTGAGGCTTTTTTAGCTTTGCGCGTGATGGGCGCGGCAACAGGCGCGACGCTGGTGTTAGCGGCTTTGGGCTTGGCTTTCGCAGGAGTACTCGCGCTCTTTTTATTTTGCTGAATTGGTGATACGCGATTTGAGAGTTTCAAACGGTGCGCCTTACCGATTACAGCGTTGCGGGTGACCCCACCCAGTTCTTTTGCAATTTCTGCGGCGGTTTTACCTTCGCCCCAAAGTTTGCTTAACAATTCAACGCGATCGTCAGTCCAGCTCATTATATTCTCCCTTTAGCGCGCACAGCAGATAACGCACTGATATGCAACGAAATTAAACTTGTCTGTGTCAAGAACCCGTAATGTAGCAGGGTTGAATCACAGGCGCTATTTCCGTCTTTAAAAAAAATCTTGTTATCCACATATTGAAATTTCTTTCTATTAGCCCGTTAATCCCATTAAACGCAGATTTTCAGATTTCTCCGCCCAGCCGTCTTTGACTTTGACCAAGAGTTTCAAGTGGATTTTACGTTCAAATAACTCGCTTAATTCCTCGCGTGCTTCTTGACCGATTTGTTTGATGCGGCTGCCACCTTTGCCCAAGACTATGGCTTTTTGACTATCGCGCTCTACGAAGACGAGCTGCGTGATTTTGATATCGCCGTTTTCGAAATCTTCCCAGCTTTCGGTATAGACCATTGCTGAATAAGGCAATTCTTCGTGTAGTTGATTAAAGATTTTCTCACGAGTGATTTCCGCCGCCATCATGCGCATGGGCATATCGGTGATATCGTCTTCGTCAAAAATATATTCGCTATTGGGCAAATTTTGCGCAAGGTAATCAAGCACGTCATCAGTGCCGCTGCCTTTTAAGGAAGAAATCATGAAAATCGCGGCATAATTATATTGATCGCTGAAGGCTGTGGCGAGTTTAAGCAAATCTGGTTTATGCACTTTATCGGTTTTATTGAGCACCAAAATTGTAGGTTTATCGGGATTTAGTTTTTGGATGATGTCGTGATTGCGCTGAAGTGGGTTTTTTATGGCGGCGTCCACCAAGTGAAGAACATAGTCGGATTCCTCCAAAGCTTCGAAGGCGGCCCCCACCATTGCGCGCTCCATTTGGCGCGAGCCTGCCGCGTCGAAAATACCGGGGGTGTCAATCAGGATGATCTGTGATGTGTTGTGCATCATTATACCCAAAATACGGTTGCGCGTAGTGTGGGTTTTGCGCGAGACAATAGAGACTTTTGCGCCGACCAAGTGATTAATCAAAGTTGATTTTCCAGCATTGGGCAGGCCGATAACACTGACAAATCCGCATTTTGTATTGGGGGTTGGTGGTGTTTGCGGCTTGGTCATGATTTTTTATTTTCTTTGGGTTGTGGCGGCGAAATTATAGTTTGAGCAAATAATTTTGCGGCCAGTTTTTCCGCCTCGCCGCGTGATTTTCCTATGGCGATTATGGGGGGGTAATTTTTTACATTAAGCTGTATTTCAAATATCGGGGCGTGATCGGGGCCGCTTTGGCCGATGATTTTATAGTCCGGCAACGGCAAGCCTTGGCTTTGCGCCCATTCTTGTATTTTTGTTTTGGGGTGCTGTGGTGGCTCTTTCATCACATCGAGCTTATCCGCCCATAGATCATGAATGAGTTGCTGGCATTTTTTAAATCCGCCATCGAGATACAGCGCGCCAATCATGGATTCGAATACATCGGCGAGAATGTTGGCATTTTGCGCTCCCCCTGCCGCACTTTCGGCATCGGAGAGGTCGATAAAATCGCCGAGGCCCATATCATGCGCGATATCGGCGATAAATGTGCCTTGGACTAAGGCTGCGAGGCGTTTGGCCATATCGCCTTCGGCTTCATGGGGGAAGCGTTTATAGAGCAATTCAGCGATCACCAAGCCGAGCACACGGTCACCCAGAAATTCCAAGCGTTCATAATTATAGGCCGCGCCCGCGCTAGAATGGGTAAGCGCGGTTTTGATTAATTGTTCATCCACGAATTCGTGGTGAATGAGGGCTTGTAATTCTTTGGTTGTGCGTTTGGGCATATGTTACAGGGTGTCTACAAATACGTCTTGAACTTGTTCATCCAAACGAACAGGGTCAATATCATTAAAGAAACGGTTATAACGTAATGCCCATGGCCATTTCCAAACTTCAAAAAGACCGGCACTGCCATTGGTGGAGAAAAATAAGAAATCAGCGCGCCCGACAAGATTTTCATACGGCACATATCCAACCATATGACTCACGCGGCTATCTTGGGAATTATCGCGGTTGTCGCCCATCATGAAATAATGGTTTTCAGGTACGGTATAAAGCTGTGTGTTATCGAGAATTTCGCTGTCGCCTTCTTCGTATATTTCGTGGACGACGCCACCAGGAAGCGTTTCAAGGTAATGATAAAGAGGTGCATCGGTTGCATCTATCCCTTCATCTTGATCAATGCCCAATGCTTCGCGCTCTACTATTTTATCGTTGATATATAGGCGACCATTTTTCATTTGTATAGTTTCGCCGGGTAAGCCGATAAGGCGTTTAATGTAATCTACTTTTGGGTTCGTGGGCAATTTGAACACAATCACATCGCCGCGCTGGGGCGGTTTATCCCATACGCGGTCATTTATCGGCGCAAGGGCAAAGGGGAATGAATATTTACTGTAGCCATAGGCGGGTTTATTCACAAATAAATAATCACCCACAAGCAAGGTGGGTTTCATTGAACCAGAGGGGATATTAAAAGGTTCGAACAAAAATGTGCGGATGAGCATCGCCAGCACAACGGCAATCAGGGCTGTTTTAAATAATTCGGCCAATTCTTCTTTTGCATTCATCGGCGGTGCTGCTGATTTTTGCGGCGCGGCGTCCGATGTTGCCAGTATTTCTTTGGTCTTTTTGCTCATGTTTGTGTTTTTATCGTATTCATACGCAAAATACTAGAGAGATTTTACTTTATCGGCTAGATCGTAAGGGCTTCAATGATGGCAAAGGCTTGGGCATAGGGTGGCTCATCACTTAATGAGATATGAATACGGGCTTGCATGCCCTTTGGAGTAATGGTGAGGAGGCGATCTTTGGCAGCGGCGGTTAGAATAATTTCGGGGGCGTTATAATTGTTCGTTACCACGCCAATATGGTGCATTTCTATACCGCCGCGAAAGCCAGTACCCAGCGCTTTTGCTACGGCTTCTTTAGCGGCGAAACGCCTTGCATAGGCGGCGATATGTCCGCCACCCGCACGACGATTGTTTGCTAATTTACGTTCAATGTCCGTGAAATGTTTATGGGTAAAACGTTCTTCGAAACGCTCTATTATTTTTTCAATGCGCCGCATATCAACCAGATCGTTGCCGATGCCAATAATCATTTATCCTGTCCTGTGACTTCGCGGGCGGCGCGGCGTATCGCCGATACACGAGCGCGGTGACGGGCTTTTTTGGCGCTGCGGATCATACGGAAAAATATGGCGTACGATATTGGGATCGAGATAATGCCCAGTAAATATCCGCCCAGCATCCATGGCATAAATGTTTCAAAAAAGCGGGTTTTGAATAAATGCGAGATCGCGTGAATAGACATATTATCGGGCATAGCGGATGATGTATGAAAGCCAAGCGCTTCAAATAAGAATGTACCAAAAGCCAAGCCGCCCCACCATATAAATGGAAAGGTGAGCGGGTTACCTGCAAATGTGCCCATGAGTGCCGCCAATATATTGGCGCGAAAAAAATATGCCAAAATGCTAACTTGGATAAAATGTGTGCCCACAAGGGGTGAGAAAGAAATCGCTACACCTAGCGCTAAGCCAAGTGCTATTTTATGGACGGTATCGGATAGCCGTACCAAACGATGTTTATTGTATTTGGCGGCACGGATCCAGCCCATGCTGGGCCAGAGCAATTCGCGGGTATTTTGCAAAAATGTGCGCGGAACACGGCGTTTAAACATTGAGACTGGTCTACTTGCTTTTCGGGCATTATTGTCTAATCATCATTATATTAGTTTTAAACATCATAAAACAAAGGGTTTCTTTCTATGAATCATCAAAAACATCTTCAAGAGGCCGTTCGGGTTGTTCCGGATTTTCCCAAAGCGGGTATTAATTTTTATGATATTGCCTCTTTGCTTGCCGAGCCACAGGCGTTCGCGGCGGCTTTGGAGGCTCTGCGCGAACTCGTTTCGGCTTATAAACCTGATATGATTATGGGTATTGAAGCGCGCGGGTTTTTATTTGCTGCGCCGCTGGCGCAAATGATGGAGCTGCCGATGGGGATGGTGCGCAAAAAAGGGAAATTGCCGGGGGAAGTTTTGGGATATGAATATGCGCTGGAATATGGCCATGATGTGATTGAGGTGCAGCCCGACCTGATCCCCGATGGTGCAAATATTGTGTTGATTGATGATTTACTGGCCACAGGCGGCACAATGGCGGCGGCGGAAAAATTGGTGAAAAACGCAGGGGGACGCGTTTGCGGACATGTGTGTTTGATCGAGCTGGAGGGCTTGAACGGTGTTGACAAGCTCAGCGCGCCTTTTTCGTCGGTGATGAAATGCGCCGCTTAAGCGTCTTTATCCGTGTTTGCTTTATCCTCGGCGGTGCGTTCGGCGAGTTGTTTTTTAGCCGCGTTTAAATCGCTTTCTTCTTGTTCGAATAAAATGAGAATGTCTTCGGGTTCGAAATCTTCAAAATGCGCGATATTGCGCGGTGAGCGAAGATCGAGAACGCCTTTGGGGGAAATGTGACCCATGATTTTCAACTCGCCGGCCTTGTGCGCTTCGACTATACGATCGTAGTTTTCTTTTTGACCTATGCGGCTTGCGCGGAAACGCCAGCCATTATTATAATCAGCAACGATCTTCCAATAATCCATGTCGGCAAATCCAAATGTCCGTCCGCGCATGGTGTGTGATATTTTTTTACGCTCGCTCTCGCCTTCTTGGTGGGGGAGGAATTGATAGACTTTATCGCGCCCGAATTCATGAACGTAGGTATTACAGACCAACGCATTATGCGCGGAATTGTTGGTGGCGGCCAACATGACGTTGTAACGGGTAAGTTCGAGATTGTATTCTGTTTCTTCTGACAGCATCTCCCCATAATATACGGGAATATCAGACAAGCGTGCATCGCGCAGGGCATGCCAGTTTTTATCGGCAATGATAACCTCGACGTCACGCCTTTTTAATGTTTTGGCGAGTTGTATTGCCCATTCAGAAGCGCCGACGATTAGTAAACTGTCCTTGCCAGAAAAAGCTAGGCCGAGCTTTTTGCCTAATGGTTTGGCCGTGAGACCATGCGCAAATACCGTGAAAAGAACGATGGCAAAGGCCAAGGGCAGTAGTTGCTCGCCATCTTGATAGCCCAACGCTACGAGATTGGGCCCCAAAACCCCCGCTACCGCGGCGCAAACGATACCACGCGGGGCAATCCATCCTACAAGAAAGATTTCTTTCCATGTCATGTTTGTGCCTGTGCTTGAGGCCAGAATGGTGAGTGGACGAATGAAGAATAACAAACATGCGATAAACGCAAAGCCGCGCCAATCAATGGAAAATAATATGGCGGGATCGATTTTTGCAGTCAAAAGAATGAAAATTCCCGATACCAGCATGATTGACACGGTTTCTTTAAATTTCTTCAGCTCATCAATTGCGGCGATATTCATGTTGGCCAAGGTCACGCCTAATATGGTTACGCCGATCAGGCCAAAATCATGTTCAATCGTATTGCAAATCACAAAGAAAATAAGCACTGAAGACAGCAAGAAGGCAGGCTTGAGATATTCAGGAATAATTTCGCGATTAAAGAGGAAAGATATCGCATAGGCGATTAGAATGCCAAAAAATGTAATCATGACAATGGCGAGAATTGTGCCAGAGAAAAAGCCAGAAAGTTCGACGTTTTCCGATGACAGTTTGAAAAATTCGTAGCATAAAATGGCTAGAACAGCGCCGACAGGGTCGTTAATGATTCCTTCCCATTTTAATATTGAGGCGGGACGTTCTTTGAGATGCGCGTTTTTGAGCAAAGGCATAATGACCGTTGGCCCTGTGACAATTAACAACGCCCCTATCGTCATAGCGACGGGCAGGCTTAACCCTGCGATATAATATGCAGAGAGTGTGGTGAGCACCCACGCGACAGGTGCGCCGATATATATGACTTGGTGGATGGCTTTACGGCCTTCGCGGATTTGTTTGAAATTGAGGTTAAGAGCGCCTTCAAATAAAATTACGCCAACGGCGAGGGATACGATGGGTTGAAGCAGATCTCCGAGTAGATATTCAGGTTGGACGACATCGAGCACCGCGGAACCGGCTATAAAGCCTCCGATTAGCAAAAAAACGATCGCGGGTGTTTTAAACTTCCACCCCAGCCATTGCGCGAGAATAGAGAAAAAGGCAATCCATGAAATCTGAATAAGGGCGTCTGTCATGCAAATACGTTACACGTATGCGTGGGCGAGTAAAAGCAGATTGAGGCCTAAAGACTACATAAATCCCAAGAATTTAATTGACATATAATTATGACTTCTCTATTATGCTTATTGTTCAAGAGGCTGGCAGGCGAATAAAAGCGGGTGATTTTAAATAATGGCATTTCTCAATTCCATCGGTGATTATCTTCATAAGGCGTTTCCGTCGTTTTTTTCGATTCTCAGTTTAGCGAGCGGCTCTCGTAGCGCTCACGATTTTGAAGGCTTTGCAATTCAAGGCACTCTTACTGAAGGCCGTAGTCGCCGACCGTTACAAGCGGAAGAGTTCTGGTGTGAAAATGTTCCTGACGACGCAACCCCCTATAAAGTTAAAATTGTCGATTGCGAGAAAGGGGCTTATGGTTTTATGGAGGTTTTTATTCCTGAGCCGGGGATTGAAAACGACCAACTGCCTAAATGTTACATTGCGATTTACTCGACATGCAAAGATGCGCTTAAAGACTATTTGCTTAAAAAGCCTGAAGATCGCGCTTTTTCGGATGAAGAGGTTGATGGCAAAATTATGGTCATAGCAGGGCGTATGGTGGCCGATACTGCAGAGATTAATCCGTTAAATGGCCATTTCTACAGCCAAATGCAATGGCTAGAACAAGATGTGACCAAACATTATTTATCGCGTGATAAAGCTATTCAAGTGCATGGCACCTATCATAAAGACGGCGATTTTGTTTATCGCTCTGGCTCAAATGTATTTGTTATTGTTCCCAAAGGTGGCGATGAAAATCAGTGTGAAATTTTTAACTATCCCAATGCCTATCATGGTAAAACCCTTTTATATGTCACTAAAGAGATAGTAAAACGCAAAGCCGTTAATTTGTTTTTGAGAAAAGTAGGCTCGAAGCTTGATTATGCCCCTATGCCTTTGGAAAATGCCACTGAAACTTTAAGATACGAAGCAGCGAGGCGAGGCGGTGCGATTGCCGAACATGTAGATCCGTCGTATCTCGATGTTGCTGCTAGTTCTATCGCTAAATTCGGAAAAACCACAAAATCAATTTTACGCGGCTTTTTTCAAAATGTGGCCGAAGTAATTCGGACAAATAAATGGAGCGCTGCTGCCCTTACTTTACTCGCTGGCTTTGGGGTAACATTTCTCACGGCCATGGCTTCTGCTACAGCCAAAGTTGGCTTTGCGAAATCTGTCGGGAGTACCGTTAATAAATTGATTCATCGATTTATTATGCCGCGGACAAAATCTAGAGACCCGACTTCAAATGAAGCGGCGCATAAAACATATCATCATAAAGTAAAAAATAATGTCTATGACCACGATCATAGTGGCGTGCCGATTAACCTTGAGGTTGTTAAACATGGCCGTCCACTTTCATGTCAAGAAATGAAAAATGTTTTCGCCATTGATGTCATCAAAATGGAAGAGCCTGCGCCGATCATAAATCAAAATAAACCTATATCCGAAAAAGAAATACTGCGAAACAAGACTGATTTATTAAATGCTGCCCGCATCAGGCTTGAAAATACTCCACTATCAGGCAGAGAAATACTTTTAGTTGAAACCGATTTAATTGATAGCGTAGGCGCCGATGCTGGCGTGATGCAATGGAGAGAGAATGGATACCATGTTGGGCTCTATCCCAATGGTTTGAAAAAAATACATTTTCCGACTGAAAAAACAACAATCATTATACGTGGCGCACCGTTGGAAGGGCACAATCTTAATCCTTCTTATAAGCGTTATTTTAATCAGGTTGCAAATGAAGGGTCATTACTGGCATTGCGTTATGAAGACGGGCATATTCAGCGTGCGAGTTTTAATTGCTTAAGTGAGTTGCCTGAAGTTTATAATTTACCCAGTTTGCCTTCCCAAAAGGATGTGGGGGAAAAATTGTCATATAAAAAATTTCCTGATGAACGCGCAAAGGCACGATACAATAAAGTTACTTTAAGACCAGCGGACGCTAAACGCCGAGAGTCAAAATTAAGATTACAATTAACCCGAGCATTAGCGGATGAGCCTGTGAATATGGGACATTTAATATGTGGTGGATCATTTATGCCAAATCGTAAACCATCTTCGGTATTAAGCGCGCTTATAAATCAGCATTTTGGCGATGAAAAGATTAATGGGGCGCCGATTGTTAATCAAAACGCTCAATCATTATTTATTCCTGATATTGTTTTAGAGTAACTCTCCTACCCGCGCCCGCGATAATTGGGAACGTCTTGGGGAGGAATCCAAACGTTTTTTGGGGGCGTGCTGGTTTGGTAGAAAATATCAATGGGGATGCCGCCGCGGGGGTACCAATAACCACCGAGCCGCAGCCATTTGGGTTTTGTGCATTCGATCAAGCGCTTGGCGATGGAAATTGTACAGGCTTCGTGAAAGTCACCGTGATTGCGGTATGAGGTGAAGAATAATTTGAGCGATTTGCTCTCCACCAACCATTGATTAGGCACGTAATCGAGCATGAGATGAGCGAAATCTGGCTGGCCCGTGAGCGGGCAAAGCGAGGTAAATTCGGGCGCGGTGAAGCGCACCGCATAATTGGTGTCTGTGTGCGGATTTGGGACGCGCTCTAATACGGCGTTATCGGGGGAGGTTGGAATTTGGCTCTCGCCGCCGAGTTGGGTGAGATCATTGTAGATATTATCGCTCATATTAAACGCCTTTCTTGTTGCCCCACAGCATCACATGCAATTGGGGGAGAACACGTACGGTGTACCATTGATCCTGGGTGACTTTTTCTACCAGCCAGCGCATGCGTTCATTTAAAGCATCCGCTTCGGCTTCACCCTCAACTTTGTGATTGCCGGGTTGGAGGTAGAAGGGGTGATCTCTGTATCGGGTGTACGCATCCCGAGCATACGCGTAATCTGCATCATCAAATATAACGATTTTAATGGCGATTTGTGTCTTCGCGCTTGCGGCATCGAGGCAAGAATCGAATTTTTGCCAATCTGTTTTTTCACCGCTTGAGGGCGGCTTGGGGCTGAGCGTTAAGACATCAAGATGGCTAAACCAGTCTTGTGCGATTGAGCCTTGCGTTTCTAAGGCAAACTTATATCCTTTCTTTTGGCCAATTTTGACCAATTGTGAAAGCGGCTGTATGGCGGGGTTTCCTCCAGATAGGGAAATCATAATGGGCGTCTTGTTTGATAATTCTTGGATGCGCGCGAAGATATCTTCGGCGCTCATCGTGTTCCAATCATGGCGGTATTTGCTGTCGACGGCATGTAATGTGTCACACCATGAACAGCGATAATCGCAGCCGCCTGTGCGCACAAATATTGTGGGCTGTCCTATTAATGCGCCCTCGCCTTGGATGGTGGGGCCGAAGATTTCGGAGATACGGATAGTCGCGTCCTTGCTCATTTAACAGGCCTGTATTCGGCGCACGTTTTGGGTGTTTCGCGAACACGTACAGCGGTAATTTCTGGCCATTTTTCAGCACACCAGCTATAGAAATGTTGGGCCAGCCGTTCAGCGGTGGTGGAGTCATCGCCCAAAACATCGTTAAGGTGACGATGATCGATGGTTTCGTCGATGTAAATTTTAAGTGCATCAAGTTCGCGATAATCACGTACGAAACCAGCGGCGTTTAAGGTTGGCGATTGTAGCTCGACCTCGACCACATAATTATGACCGTGTAGACGCGCGCAAGGGTGATCTTCGTTGAGGCCATTTAAGATATGGGAAGCGGAAAAATGATATTCTTTGGAGATTGTAAACATCTTAAACCGCTCCTGATTTTTGTGCTTCGTGCGCTTTGATCGCTTCGCGCCAATAATCGGGGTCGTCGTATTGTGTGGGGTCTTCGACGTTTGCGAGAGTGTAGGCTTCGCGGCGCTCAACGCATGTGCCGCATCGCCCGCAATGCAGATCGCCGCCTTTGTAACATGACCATGTATCGGTGACATTAAACGCATGCGCGTCTTTTGCGATCGCGCTTTTATCGTGGGTTAAATAAGGTGTGTAGAGTTCGATTTCTGATACGCCCTCCAATGCATGATTTTGCATTGCGGCAAAGCTTTGGATAAAAGCGGGGCGGCAGTCGGGATATATAAAGTGATCACCGCCATGAACAGCTGTGGCCACGCTTTCATCGTCTTTGGCGCTAGCGATGCCATAGGCGACGGTGAGCATAATCGCATTGCGGTTGGGCACGATGGTAATTTTCATCGTGTCTTTTTGGTAATGACCGTCGGGGACATTGACATCATCGGTTAAAGCAGAGCCAGTGAGGACGGATCCGACGCCAGAAATGTCGATAATATGATGAGGAACGTCTAAATCTTTTGCGCATTTTGCCGCGAAGGTGAGTTCTTTTTTATGGCGTTGTCCGTAATCAAAAGACAAAAGACGCGTAAGTGTACGCGTTTTATCGGCGTGTATTTTATGCGCCAATGTTACGGAATCTAGACCGCCGGAGCAGACGACAAGCGTTTTCATTTTAAATGTCCTTGTTTTCGTTTTTACGCCGGGTAGGATTCTGCGACCAGCGACATTGCGGGCGAGGTTACAATAAACCCCGCCCGTTTTGCAAGTTTTTTAAATTATAGAGGTTGGAAAGACGCAGGGATGTCGCTTCGCTTAGCCCTGCGTAAAGTTTTCTAATAGCGCATAGCGCTGAGGAAACTTAAAACTCGTACTCCACCTTATAACGCACTGTGCCGTCATCGGCGGCATGAGATATACCTTGATAATAACCGAGCGTGAAATCAACTTCATGATCCCCGCCTAAAGGCACAGAGGTTTTCACCGCAGGGCCAATATAGTGGCTTTGCGCGCTGTAACCGTTTTGATTATTGAGAAAGCCAATATCACCAAAATATTCAATACCAAACTCCGTTTCATGTTTTGCGAATTTATTGTACGCGCCTGCTGAGAGTTTTAACTCCACGCCATCGCGCGATCCATCGCCAATCTCATGTTCAAATTTGATATTGGTGCGCAATTTGTAATCGGCAATTTGCTTTTGATTTATCAATTTGAAAGCGATTTCATCTACGCCACTGTTAACGGATCTTGAATAACTCAAATCAAAGGCGGTATCGATAAGATATTGCTCTGGATTACCCAATTCGTAGCGTAACCCTGCTCCTACACTCGCAAACTCTGCGTTGCTGTTGTTGCGATCCTGGGTTTTGGTTTTGATCGATGCGCGTAAGTTATCCGTTAAACCGTGATTAAGCTCTAACTCATTTTGTAAATTGCTATTATCATTATCATAATCAAAGGCGTATGTGCCTTTTAATTCTAATTCAGTTTTACCTTTGGTTACGTGAGGCCCTGAAATCGTACCTGGCCCTGCAAGTGCAGGCATAGCTGTAAAAGCCAAAACAACGCCGCTTAAGAGTATTTTTTTCATTAATAATAGTCCCGCCTAAAATGTTAAGAATTATTCGCAAATGTTC
>JBBKXA010000006.1:0-22566 GCA_037969235.1 Bdellovibrionales bacterium
CGTTTCCACCATTCAATAATTAGAAAAAAGATTTTATGAAGTTAAAAACTTGCCTCCATTTGGCTGTGTTTGCCAGTGTGGCGCTTGGCGCTTCGCTTGTTTTTTATCCTTTGGTTGTGGCGCAGGAGAGTGTTCAGCCGCAGGTGCCTTTGGGTATAAACACAATAATTTATAACAATTTTGATTCTAAGCTGGCGCGCAGTTACATGAAGACGCCAAAGGCGTTGTTTGAATTTTACGCGGCGCGTAATTTCAAGCCCGTTTGGTCAAATTCTTCTGGGGTGAATAAGGAAGCTCGTGCGCTTGTTGATTTGATTGAAAAGAGCTGGGAGCATGGTTTAAATCCGTATAGCTATCACCTTGAAAACATTTATAAATTTTTAGATACACGCGATGAGCCGTTACTGGCCGATCTTGATGTGTTGTTGAGCGATGCTTATGTGCGATTGGCGCGGGATTTAACAGGTATTCGGGTTGATCCGAGTAGTTTAAAATCCAATAAAAAATTCTGGAAAACGCCTTTGGCGGCTGATTATGTTTTGGGGTTGTTACAGCAAAATTCAGATGCGAGCGCGTTAATTCATTCGTTTGAGCCTAAAGGGCGCACATATGAAGCTATTCAGGCAGAGCTAGTTGCACTGACTACGGATAAGGCGTTTGCTTATGAAGCTGTGTTGCCTATTCGTGTGAATGTTAATGTTTTGCGGCCTATGGATCGTAATGAAGCTGTACGGAAAATTCGTGTGCGCCTTGATGTCCCAGCATTTGAGGGGAGTGATCCTACTTTATATGATGACCGCGTGGCGGCGGCGGTTATTCGTTTTCAGCGTGAAAATGGCTTAAAGGATGATGGTATTATTGGCGGACAAACGCTTGATATCATGAATATTTCGCATACCACCAAGATTGAACAGTTGATTGCAAATCTAGAGCGTTTGCGTTGGGTTGAAGAGGAAAAGCCGAATAAGTTTGTTGTGGTTAATGTGCCTTCGGCGACATTATGGGCGGTGGAAGGCGGTAAGGTTGCATTTGAAATGCCTGTTATAGTAGGTACCCAAAAGCGGCCGACTAATATTTTCCGTACCACAATTGATGGTATTCGTTTCAATCCAAATTGGACGGTGCCTCCGACGATTAAAAAAGATGATATCTTGCCAAAATTGCGGGATAATCCTGATTATCTGTCTTCTAAAGGGATGGATTTACTCAACAACAATGGGCAAATGCTTAATCCTGCAAGCTTGGATTGGCAGAATATGAGCGAGCAGGATTTGCGTAGTTTGAGCATGGTGCAAAAGCCTGGTTTAAATAATCCGTTAGGGCGCGTGCGTGTGTTAATGCCCAATGCATATAATATTTATTTGCACGATACTAATGATCCTAGCTATTTTGATCGCGCTAATCGTGCGGCATCATCGGGGTGTGTGCGGATGAAATACCCCGAGCAAATGGCGAATTTTGTTATGAGTGAGCGGGCAGGGTGGACTCCAGAGAATACGCAGTCTTATATTGAGGAGGGGCGGATGCGAGATGTTTTCATTCAAAATCCCATTCCAGTTTATTTGCTTTATTACACAGTCTGGATTGGAGAGGATGGCGCTTTGGTTTTTGGCAGTGATTTGTATGGATTTGACGATAATTTGATTAAATTGTTAAAGGATCTTGACGGAATATTCATTCCTGTGGATAATAATAGACTATAGATGTTCCTTCTATATCCAGAATGTTCAAACGCGTAGAAATGATAATAGTTCCAGATTTGCTCTTTACTCGACAGGAATTTCTGCTAGTTACTATACAATATTGTACTCTATGCAATAAAAATAAGACTAATGAGGGGTTATATGACACATTTTGAAGCGAAACCATTTAGTTTAAATGGATTTTCTCGTCGCGATGCTTTGAAGTTCGGTGGGGTTGGGGTTTTGGCTGCGGCTGTGCCGTTGCTTGGTCATGTGAAGCCTGCTCAAGCTGCGCGTGGTGGGTCTTGGCGTGTAAAGATAAAGAATATTCACACTGGCGAAAGCTTTAACGGCGTGTACCGTGTGGGCGATAAATATTTGCCAGATGCTTTTGAGCGTTTGAATCGTGCGCTGCGTGATCATCGCACAGGGGAAGCTTTCCCTATGGATCCGCGCGTGATTGATATTTTATCGTTAGTGCAGAAGAAAACAGGTCAAAACGGACCGATGGAGATATTATCTGGCTATCGTAGCCCTAAAACGAATGCGGGTTTGCGCAAAAATTCAAATGGTGTGGCTAAAAATTCATTTCATATGTATGGTCAGGCGCTTGATATTCATATGCCTGGTGTTGATACAAATCAGCTTCGTCGTATTGCGATGAGCCTCAAAGCTGGTGGTGTGGGATATTATCCGCGCAGCAATTTTGTGCATATTGATACGGGCACTATTCGCTCTTGGTAATTGCTTTATCATTTTAAATTAATACGCTAGGATGCAGCCTTCTTATATTTGTTTAAGGAGGCTGTTTTGATTTTGGTGGCTTTAGGGGCTAATTTACCGAGCCGTTTCGGTGATCCTGATGTGACATTGCAATCTGCATTAAATGCTATGAAGGTGGCAGGGTTGGAGGTTGTAGCGGCTTCGAGCATTTGGTTGAGTGCGCCTGTGCCCGTTTCCGATCAGCCATGGTATAGAAATGCAGTTGTGCATGTGGAGACAAAAACGAATGCGCGAACGTTATTGACGGAGCTGCATGATATTGAGCGTCATTTTGGGCGGGTGCGTGAGGGGGTGAATGCGCCGCGTGTACTGGATTTGGATCTTATATCTTATCATGATGAAATCATTGATAATGTGGATTGTCGTGTTCCGCATCCGCGCATGCATGAGCGCGCGTTCGTGTTATATCCGTTAGCGGAGGTTAGTTCGACGTGGGTTCATCCTGTTTTGCAACTATCTGTGCGTGATTTGATTGCGAATATGCCATCAGGGCAAGAGATAGAACGAGGGAAGGCGCTGATATTATGAACCCTAAATGCGCCATGGATAATGTGTCATCTAAGAACCCATTTTCACAGGAGTGGCATGTGATGGGGGTGGTCAATGTGACCCCCGATAGCTTTAGTGATGGCGGGCAATTTTATAATGTAGACAAAGCGATAGCACATGGACTTCAATTAGCGCATGAGGGCGCAAGCATTTTAGATGTTGGTGGGGAGTCTTCACGACCAAATGCGCAAGTTATTGATGTACAAGAAGAAATTGCGAGAATTGTGCCTGTTGTTGAAGGGCTTCGTGGGGCGGTGCCTTTTATCTCTGTGGATACGCGTAATGCTAAGACTATGGAAGCTGCGCTTAAGGCTGGAGCGAATTGTATCAATGACATCAGTGCTTTGTCGCATGATGCGCAGAGTGTGCATGTGGTGGCAGAGGCTCAAGTGCCTGTTTTCCTTATGCATATGCAGGGTACGCCACAAACTATGCAGCAAAACCCTATTTACTCCAACGTCGTAGAGGATATTTATCTGTATTTACAACAACGTATAGAATTTTGCGCAACGCGGCGTATTGATGCTGAAATGATTATTTGTGACCCTGGTATTGGTTTTGGTAAGACACTAGAGCATAATTTGTTAACCTTAAGAAATATAAAGCGTTTTTATGGTTTAGGGGTGCCATTATTGCTTGGTACTTCACGCAAAAGCTTTATTGGGACGCTTTCGGCTGATGCGCCCGCAGATGAACGTATTTCGGGTTCAGTGGCAAGTGCATTATGGGGGCTGTCGCAAGGTGTACGAGTTTTCAGAGTCCATGATGTGAAGGCGCACGTACAGGCGTTCAAAATTTATGAAGCTATTTCTTCGGCGAGTGATATGTCATAAATATCAGAACGATTGCGCAAAAGTTTTTTCGTTTTCTCACAGAGGCTGAAATCAAAAACGTTCCACGGAAAAATCGGATTATTGGCGTTGGGTGAAAATTCATATAAATGCGCATTTTGAAAACGCGAGGGAGGGGAAATACTATGGATTTCTCCGAATGCGCGCATGACGCCGCCGTGACAAACAATCAATACAGGGGCATAATCCGATGACAATGCTTTCATTTTTCCGCGTTTGACGCGTGCGAAAAACTCTTTGCCACTTTCGGCGTTGGGGATTTGCGGCCATCCGCGGAAAAGGTCTTGGCACAAAGAATAGCAAGCACCTTCGAGGTCGCCGGCATGAATTTCGGCCAAGTCGGCATCTTCGAATAAAGGGGCGTTGATGGCTTCATTGATAATTGCGGCGGTATCGCGCGCCCGAGAGAGGTGGCTGTGATATATGGCGGCGGGTTTAATATCAAGGCATTTGACGATTTTTTGCGCCGTGTGCGCTTGTGCTCGTCCTTTTGCCGTTAGGGGCGAGTCCATGCTTCCCGCCATAATTTGCGCGGCGTTGGCTTCGGTTTCTCCGTGGCGGATCATATAAAATGTTTTAGCTGGTAGCATAGTATTTTATAGCACAATTAGGGCGCTGTTCATATCTTTTAGCAGTGCGACAATGCTCTGTGCTGCCATCATGGAGCTTTTGGGGTTATTTGGATCGGGTGTGTTTTCGATGGAGCATCGGAGCGTGCTAAACTCACCTTGCACCATAATTGCGTGTGTGTTGCCTTTGGCGTTCGGGTCAGCCCAAATTTCAACTCGTGTTTTTTCCGCGCCAATTCCAGCCAGCGAAAGCGTTGCGGCGACATTTACGTTGGCGGGGAAGCCTTTTGCAGCCTCCAAAGCGTTGCCTTCAAAGATTTTGGTTTTGACGCTGATTTGCGCCAAATCTATCCCCATTTTATCCACATAGGGCGCACCGACAAAACCCCGCGGGTGCTTGGTTGAAGCTATCACGCTTTTTTGAATACCCAGCTCTTTAAGGCCTTTTACGCCATCTATAGCGGCTAATGCACCGGATGGCACAATAATGCGGCCTTTTTTGAACCTGTGGGTAGAATTGAGGTTTTCGAGAATTTCAGGAAACATCAGCAAAGCGCAAGATGATATCACGATGAGTGTCTTTTGCTTCTCTAGCGCAATTTTGGCCAGTTGAGGAACAACCGCAGGGGGTAGGGCTTCGATAATGATGTCGCATTGATCGCAAAGCTGCTCAAAGGACAAATTCGGCACGTTAAATTCAGGGTGCGTTTTCGGGTCATAGTTTAAATCACTAGCGGCGATCCAATTAAGGCCATCGATGTTTTTCAATAAAGCGCGTCCGACGGCAGAGCCTATAGCGCCTAATCCTGCGATACCTATGGTTTGTATCTTTTTTTCTGTGGTTTGTTGCGTGTGGGGCATGGGAATCCTCGCTTTTTAAATGCAATGCGCATATGCTTGCCTAGCGAGGACATATATAATGGAACAGTGGCAAGATCAAGGTATTGTGCTATCGGTGCGGCGGCATGGTGAAAGTGGCGCGGTTGTGTCTTTGTTGACCGAAGAGCAGGGGCGCGTTTTAGGGTACGTACGCGGCGCGGGGGGCGCTTCGATGCGCGGGACTTTGGAGGTTGGAAATATTGTCGATGCGCAGTGGCGTAGTCGCACGAGTGATGGGCTAGGCGCTTATACGCTTGAACTGTCGCGCGGGACGGCGGCGTGTTTTATGCAAGATCCGTTACGGCTGGCGGCGATGCAATCGGCGTGCGGATTGTGTGATGAAGCTTTGCCCGAGGGGGAGATGCATGCGGGTTTATTTTATGGGCTGTGTGCCCTTTTTGATGCATTGGATAGTGAAATTTGGGGCGCGGCCTATGTGATGTGGGAGATTGCGTTTATTAAAGAATTAGGGTTTTCACTTGATCTTACGCAATGTGCGGGAGGTGGCGAGGTTGATGATTTGGCATATGTGAGCCCAAAATCGGGTAAAGCCGTGAGCATGGCAATGGGCGCGCCCTATAAGGAAAAGCTGTTGCCTTTGGCTGCGTTCTTGCGCCCGCAGAGAGGAGATACGGATAATACAGATATTTGGGATGGCTTGAAAATGACGGATTATTTCCTCGAACATTGGGTTTTTGTGCATCATTCACGTGGAATGCCAGATGCGCGCTTGATTTTTGCCGAGCGATTTGCGAAATCATTAGAGAGTGAAAAATTAAAAGAGAATAAACATGCCGCAGGATAATATAGTTCCCGAAGATAATCACATTATTGATCAGCCGTTTAACGATTTGCTATCGGATCGATATTTATCTTATGCGCTGTCGACGATCATGAGCCGATCATTGCCCGATGTGCGCGATGGAATGAAGCCAGTGCATCGACGTTTGATGTATGCAATGTTTCAGCTGAAACTTAACCCTACGCTGCCGCCGAAAAAATCTGCGCGGGTGGTGGGTGATGTGATTGGTAAGTATCACCCGCATGGGGATACAGCCGTTTATGATGCGATGGTGCGTTTGGCGCAAGATTTTGCACAGCGTTATCCGCTTGTAGATGGGCAGGGGAATTTTGGGAATATTGACGGCGATAATGCTGCGGCGATGCGGTATACAGAGGCGCGGTTGACGGATGTTGCGTTATTGCTGTTGGATGGTATTGAAGAAGATGCAGTGGATTTCCGCCCTACTTATGATGGGTCGGAGAATGAGCCTGTAGTTTTGCCGGGGGCTTTTCCTAATTTGCTCGCCAATGGATCGAACGGGATTGCGGTGGGGATGGCAACATCTATCCCGCCTCATAATGTCGCGCAATTATGCGAAGCGATGGAGTTGATGATTGAGCGCGATGCGAGTGTTACGGAATTGGCTGAGATCGTTGGAGGGCCAGATTTCCCTACGGGGGGGACGTTGGTTGAAGATAAGGCAGATATTGTTCGGGCGTATGAAACGGGCAAAGGATCGTTTCGGGTGCGGGCGAAATGGGAGCAAGAAGACCTGAAGCAAGGACAATATCAAATAATTATCACTGAAATTCCTTATCAGGTGCAAAAATCAAAGTTGATTGAGAAGATTGCTGATTTGATTATGAGCAAGAAGCTGCTGATGCTCGATGATGTGCGCGATGAGTCGGCGGAAGATATACGCATTGTATTGATGCCTAAGAACCGCAATGTTGACGCCAATTTATTGATGGAAGCATTGTTTCGCAATACGGATCTCGAAAACCGTTTTTCATTAAATATGAATGTGTTGGATGGTGGGTTAGTGCCGCGGGTCATGAACCTCAAAGAAGTTTTGCAAGCGTGGATGAACCACCAGCAAGAGGTTCTGGTGCGTCGTTCGCAATATCGTTTGGAAAAGGTGTTGCATCGTTTGGAGGTACTGGCGGGGTATTTGCTCGTTTACCTCAATATTGATGAGGTTATTCGCATTATTCGGTTCGAAGATGACCCAAAGATGGAATTGATGAAGGCGTTTGCATTAAGCGAGGTGCAGGTTGAGGCGGTTTTGAACTTGCGTTTGCGTCGGTTGCACAAGCTGGAAGAATTTGAAATTCAGGCGGAGCACGACAAGTTATCAGAAGAGCGTGATGCATTGGAGAAGCTTATTGGTTCAGAATCGCGTCAATGGACGAGGATTAAAAAACAAATAGCCGCGCTTAAAAAACAGTTCGGCGAAGACACGGTTTTAGGGGCGCGACGTACGGTTTTGGGCGATGTGCCTGCGCCCGTGGCAATGGATTTGGATGCCGCGATGATTGAAAAAGAACCGGTTACCGTCATTTGTTCTAAAGAGGGCTGGGTGCGGGCAATGAAGGGGCATGGCCTTAATGCGCAGGATTTCAAATACAAGGATGGCGATCGAGCTGCGTATGTATTGGAAGCGCAGACTACGGATAAATTGTTGGTGTTTGGCACGAATGGGCGTTTTTATACGGTTGGATGCGATAAGCTTCCGCCCGGGCGGGGCTTTGGTGAGCCGCTGCGCATTATGGTGGATTTGCCCAATGATAGCGATATTGCGGAGATGATGCTTTATCGTGAGGGGCAAAGAATTTTGGTGTGTGCGACGTCGGGGCATGGTTTTATTGTCAAGAGCGACGATGTTTTGGCACAAACCAAAAGCGGGAAGCAAGTTTTGAATGTGTCGGGTAAAGCGGAGGCTAGTTTGTGCCGCGTTATTGCTGGCGATGATAATATGATCGCCACGATCGGACAAAATCGCAAAATGCTGGTGTTTGGGCTGGATGAATTGCCAGAGATGGCGCGCGGTAAAGGTGTGATATTGCAAAAATATAAAGATGGCGGCATTGCGGACGCGAAGACTTTTAATTTAGAGAGTGGATTGGAATATAAATATGGTGGCGGCAACACACGGGTTGATGATATTGCGCCTTGGGTTGGTAAACGCGCGTCAGCGGGGCGACTGCCACCGAATGGCTTTCCGAAAAATAATCAATTTGATTGATTTTAGGTAGTGTTTAAAACTCATCGAAAGAACAGTTTTGTGATGTTGGAGCGGGTTCGTTAAAACCTTGCTGTTTCATGTATTGCTCAAAATCATCGTTCACAATGAATTGTAACAAGGCGTTATGGTCATTTTCGTTTAAATCAAATTGGAAATTTTTGCCATTTATGGCGGTATAGCCTTCGCATTTTTGTGCAAGGCTTTCAAAAATATTGGCGAATTTTATTTCTAAAGGCGTAGTGCAATTTAACGTGATGCACATTCTAAGGGTTTTCTGATCTGTTTGTTCACTTTCGGGGATATGGTGGGTTTTAATGGAGGCAATATATTGATCAACCCAGCATGGTCGTTCATGTTTTTCTGGGGTATGGATTTCGCTGTTTACGCTATCTGTTAATTGCTGCATTGCCATCTCTTTATTAAAAAACATGACTTTAATTATTTATTACTACATTGTCAAATTTACGGAAACTCAATGTTGCCCGATGATTTTTGGAATGTGCCGATTTTGGGCACTTTGATTGGCGGGGATTTTTTTTGTTCTGGCTTTTCGTCAGCTTTAGAAGCAGGCGCGTTTTTGCCTGCATTCTTGCCAAAGTCAGGATTGGTCAATTCTTCTTTAAGTAAAATTATTGAAACGCGGCGGTTTCGTGGGTTCGTGGGATCATCTGGCATAAGGTGGTCAGTGTCAGCTTTGCCGACAACGTTATTGATGCGTTCGGCTTTAAAGCCAGCATCCAATAAGACGCGGCGGCTAGAATTGGCGCGATCGGCGGATAATTCCCAGTTTGTATAGCTCGCACCTGCGGCGTAAGGGGAGCTATCGGTATGACCACGGATGGAAAGTTCATTGGGTTGGGTTTTGATGATGTCGCCAACTTTTTGTAACAATTTTTGTGTTTTTGCAAACATTCGTGCGCTACCGGCGGCGAACATGGGCTTGCCGTCTTGGTCAATGATTTGAATGCGCAGGCCCTCGGGAGTCATGTCTATAATGAGATTGTCTTTCATTTCCTGAAGGTCGGGATTGCTGGCAATGGCGTCCTCAATGGCGCTTTTTATATCTTCCATGCGCTTTTCCTCTTGTTCGCGAAGCAGTTCTTTTGCGGCTTCGGTTGCTGAATTTGATGCGTCACTTTGGGCTGTTACTTTTGCGGCGTTCATAGTGCTGCCAGAAGAGCCTGTTGTGGGTGGTTGTGTAATTGGTTGCTTATCACTTGTCATTGCACCATCGGGGGACATGGTTAGGCCGCCCATCACGCCGCCTGCGCCGCTTTCGCTAGAGGAAACTTTGGGGTGAGAGGGGTCGAAATAGTTGGATATGGCGTTGAGTTCTTCTTGTGTGGATACGTTCAAAAGCCATAGCAGAAGGAAGAAGGCCATCATCGCCGTAACGAAGTCAGCATAGGCTACTTTCCACGCACCGCCATGGTGACCGCCGCCTTTTTTGATCCGTTTGACGATGATCGGTTGTTCGACTTTATCCTCTTCCGACATCTCTATTTCCTTTGTTTATTCAATCTTTGAACCGTAGATGCACCGCGATGATGCTTTAATGCGTCGCTATGCCGTCGGTGGGGGCAGTTCATTGAGCTTTTCTTCGAGTTCTTGGAATGTGGGTTGTATGTCGTGGGGGAGGAATTTGCGGGCAAACTCTACTGCCACTTGAGGGGCTGCGCCATTAAGGTAGGCGATTATGCCGACCTTCATACATTTGAAAAACATCACTTCCGTTTCAGCCTTGGTGGTCATCGCGCCTGCGATTGGCGCGACCATGCCGTATGACAACCACACACCAAGGAACGTACCCACAAGCGCGCCACCGATCATTTTACCCAAGACTTCTGGTGGTTCGGAGATAGAGGCCATCGTTTTAATCACGCCCAAAACGGCGGCGACTATTCCGAGGGCTGGAATACCGTCGGCCATCGTTTGTACCGCGTGACCCGGATGACCCTCGTGGGCTTCGATGGTTTCGATTTCAGCATCCATTAAGGATTCAAGCTCGTGCGGGTTTTCGTTGCCTAAAGATATGATACGCAAATAATCACAAAGGAATATAAGGGCGTGATGATTATGTTGGAATTTTTCGAATTGTGCAAATAATGTGCTTTCTTCGGGGGCTTCGATATGCTGCTCAAGTGCGAGCCAGCCTTTTGTTTTGGCGGTTTTGAAAACGGTGAACATCATGCTCATGAGCTCGATATAGTCGTCTTTGGAATAGGCCGCGGGTTTAGTGAGAGCGCCGAGGTATTTTATTGTGCCTTTAATGGTTTCGCCAGTGTTTGCGATCATAAAGGCCGCAACAGCGCAACCAAAGATAATTACAAATTCTCCAGGCAACGCTCCTAAAATCACCATGACCAGTTTCATGAATTTGGGGATGTCGAAGTGCATGGCGATTAAAAGACCGCCAAATGTACAAACAAAAACAAGGAGTAAGCCAAGTAATTTCATGGTGACTGTTCAGCCTTTGTGGTGAAAGTTTTATGGGGACACAGAAAACAAAGCGGTGTGCATTTATCATACAAATCTTATATTAATAGTGTGCGGGTTTTTATCTTTAAGATCAAGTCAGATTGGGCAAAATGAATGGCTTGCGCGATTTTTATTTTTTTGTGGGAGTGAAGCTAGGTGCGTTTTCAGGTGCGCCGAAATGAAGACCTTGGCCATATGATATATCAAGTGCAATAAGCGTTTCGGCTTGGGCGTTTGTTTCAACGGATGGGGCAATGACTTTGATATTATTAGCGGCGCAGAGGTCACGAAGATTTTTCAATGTTATTTCTTCGCGTTTTGAAAAGGCAATTTTTGCGATGAATTTTTCGTCAACCTTTATCATGTCAGGGACAGTTTTTTGGAGGAGTTGGAGTGCTTTTTCGCCTGTTCCAAAATTGCTGAGTATAATTTTATAACCATCCTCTTGCATGGTGGTAATGAATTTGTTGAGTTTTTTCATATCTTTTATGGCATGCGTACCGGTGATTTCGAGAAGGAGGCGTGAATGCAGCTTGTCGAATTTGGACAGTTCCTTTTTAAGTAATTCAATCGCGCGATCGTCTTGGATGGTATAGCCAGAGATATTAATGGAGAATATTGAGCGCGAAGATCCGCCTTTGTGTTTGATATAGTTAATCACGCTGTCGCAGACCGAAAGGTCGTATTTGAGGGCTAAGCCTGCAACTTCTATGAACATAACGCATTCTGATGTGTCGTTATTAGTGAAGCGGCTGAGAATTTCGTAGTGATGAACGTCTTTGGTTTTCAGATCGATGATGGGTTGAAAATAAAGCTTAAAATCTTGGCGCTTTATCATGTCGATGAATTTTTTGAGTTTATGCTCTTGGTGCTGGGCATGCATTTCTACGTCGAAATTTAATGTGATGATTTGGTCATTAAATTCTCCATCGGCGAAATCTGTGAGAATACAGCTTAGGGCGCGTTCGGCTTGGAATGTGCTGACTTTATCGAGATCGGTTTGAATTGTTTTTTCGATCAAAGGGGGATCGTAATCATCGGTACTGAATTCTTTAGCGAGGTCTTTGAGCTTGGTGGCGACAATATCCATATCAACGTCATCTTCGTGGAGGATGCTGAAGCGCCCATCGCCAAGCAAGCTTGCACTTTGGCCATTAACGGAGTGGGCGCAGAGGACTTCTCCCGCAGCTTCGATGAACGCTCCCCAGTTTTCGTCATCAAAATGGTCTTTGATTTCCTGAGTAGGGTCAAATTCATAGAGGGTGATTTTGAGGTCTTGCCCCAAGGAGCGTGCTATATCAAAGACTTCTTCGGCGTTTGCTATGAATTTGGGGCGGTCGAGGAGGTCACCGTTAGCAACACGTTCATTATGTTGGCTTGCCATTCTACTCATTGCCATGTTGCTGAAGCCGAGGGTGACGTAGAAATTTTTATTGTCTGGCATGCGCAAGGCTGTGAACACGGCTTTGCGTTTGCTTATCATTTCGTTGAGATCGACGAGCAGCGGGCCTGCGCGTTTTCCAGTTTTGGCAGTTTCATATATTTTTTGTACTTGTGATTGGTCAAAGGCGGAGAATAAATCCATCCAGTTTTGGCCAATAATATCTTTATATTCAAATCCTGTTATGGATTTGGACGCACCGAGGGCGAACGCAATTTTGCCTTCGGGCGATATTTCAAGCATCAAATCGGTGCAAGAAAAAGCAAAGGCAAGGAAACGGTCGCGTTGGATTTTTGTGTCTGTTGAATTCATAGGCATCTTGTTTTTGAGCATACCTCAAAAATGTATCGGATGCATCATCAGAAAGTGTAACAAGTTGAAAAATATATGATTATTTTTGATTTATAAGTTTTGCCGCGTCAATTGCGCCATAGGTGATGATGCCGCTGCAACCTGCGCGTTTGAAGGCGATGAGGCATTCCATTAACGCATCGGTGTAATCAAAAGCGCCTTGCGCGGCGGCGATTTTGAGCATCGCGTATTCGCCGCTTACATGGTATGCGAAGGTTGGTAGAGCATGAATTTGCGTGATTTTGGAAATGATATCGAGATAAGGTAAGCCAGGTTTGACCATGAGCATATCTGCGCCTTCTTCGATATCGAGCGCGACTTCACGCATTGCTTCGCTCGCGTTGGCGGGGTTCATTTGGTAGGTTTTGCGAGTTTTGGGGGCTTTATTTGCATTGCCGAGTGCGCAGCCCGCGGCGTCACGGAAAGGGCCGTAGAAATGTGAGGCGAATTTCGCGGCGTAGGATAAGATGGCGATATGTTCGAAATTGTTTGCATCTAAAGCTTGGCGAATTGCCCGCACTCCGCCATCCATCATGCCCGATGGGGCGATAATATTTGCGCCTGCGCGTGCGGCGATGATTGCTTGTTTTTGGAGGTTGGCGAGTGTGGCGTCGTTATCGACATCGCTATGGTCTGATTTTAAAACGCCGCAATGGCCGTGTGTGGTGTATTCGCAAAAGCATATGTCGGCGATGATGTTTATATCGGGCGCAGTTTTGCGAGCGATTTTTATCATGCGGGCGAGCAAACCGTTTTCATTAAGCGCGTCGCTTCCGATGGCGTCTTTGTTGTGTGATATACCGAATAATATGATGGATTGAATGCCGTGGGATGTCGCGTTTTTAACGGCTTGGGGGAGCGTTTTTTCGCTTTCGCGGTAGACATCAGGAAGGCTTTTTATGGCTTGGCGGCTATCGATGTTTTCTTCTACGAAAATGGGTAAAATTAAATCCGACACATTCACGCGATTTTCTTGGAGCATGTCACGCATCGCTGCATTCGCGCGAAGTCGGCGCATGCGGGTTTGGGGCGTGGTAATAGGGCGTGTGTTGATGGGCGTTGCCAAGGCTTGTTTGCTTTCTTTTGATGCCGTATCTTTAATGGTTTTATATGTAAGGGGAATGTTGTGACGAATCAAGCTTTTCAAAAATCGAATATTACGGTTTCGCGCCACGGTGGTTTAGGGGTGGTTATGCTCGATCGTGCGGAGGCGCTCAATGCGCTGTCTTTTGAAATGGTTTTGGAGATCACAAAAGTTTTGCAAAACTGGGCTAGCGATGACTCTGTAGCTGCGATTTTGTTTATTGGTGCAGGGGATCGTGCATTTTGTGCGGGGGGTGATATACGTACTTTATATTATGCCGGCATTGATTATCAAAGCGGGGCAAAGAACAGCGTGGTGCCTGTTGATTTTTTTGCTAAAGAATATGCTTTTAATCAATATTTATTCCATTATCCCAAAATCACGATTGCGTATATGGATGGCATTGTGATGGGTGGTGGTTACGGGATTGCTGGACATTGCGATGTCCGGATTGTGAATGATAATACGTTATTTGCGATGCCAGAAACGGGGATTGGTTTTTTTCCTGATGTGGGGAGTTTGTATCATCTGCTTAAATGCCCGCACAATTATGGGCGATATTTGGCACTGACGGGGGCGCGGATTAATGGGCGCGCTTGTGTGGCTGCGGGGCTTGCGGATGTGTTTGTTCAAGGGGTGAGTGTGGTTGTGCTTAAGGATATTGTGCGCGCTTCTTCTTTTGATAAAGCTGGTATTTTGAAGATGTTAACGGATTATTCGGTGGCTGTTGACCAGGCGGAAGTGACAGAAATTGAGGCGCTGTTTTCTGATTGTGATGTTGAGGCGATTTTTGCGCGGCTTCGTGGTTTACAAACGGATGAGGCGGTTCGAATTTTGGATGAATTAACATCGAAAGCGCCGTTGAGCGTTTGCGTTACGGCTGAATATTTAAAGCGTGCTGCGGATTTTTCTTTTGATCAAGTTATCGAGATGGATTTTGCGTTGGCGCAAGCTTTTGTTCGATCCGGCGATTTATACGAAGGTATCCGCGCGCAAGTTATTGATAAAGATCGAAATCCACAATGGCAGCATAAAAGCATCCATGAGGTAGCGCGCGGTGATGTGGAGGTTTACTTTGAGCCTGCGCGTTATGCGTTAAGAGCGCATCGTATATTCAGCACTTGACCTATGGGGGATATGGCTCTTACAATTACGGTTACGACTTTAACTGTATTTGGAGCTTATGCCTGTGAACCATACCCCGTATTTTGACGCTATTCAATTGATTGAGCGCCTGCACAGGCATTTTCTTGATGTGTTGAAGGTGGAGCTTGATAAGAAAAATATGCAAGACATCAACAACGTGCAAAGCATGATTCTCTATAATATTGGCGATGATGAAATGACCGTGGGGGAATTGACCATTCGTGGTTTTTATCTGGGCTCGAATGTGTCTTATAATGTGAAAAAGATGGTGGAAAATGGGTATTTGGTACAGGAACGCTCAGTGCATGATAAGCGCTCGATCCGTGTGAAGTTGTCGGAAAAAGGGCTGGCGTTAAAAACTATGATTTCAGATATGTTTGTGCGCCATGAAACGGAAATTAATGGCTCGGAGATTAGCGACCAACGCTTAAAAGAGCTCAGCGATACCATGCAAATGATAGAGCGTTTTTGGGCGAAGCAAACCAGCGGATATGGTAGCGGTTTTTAATACATTACCAAGCAAAATTCAAGTTAACTAAAAGCGGCATAGCCTGTTATCGCGCGGCCGAGTATTAGAGCGTGAATGTCGTGGGTGCCCTCGTAGGTGTTGACGGATTCCAAATTACACATATGGCGCATGATGTGGTATTCGTCGGCGATGCCGTTTCCTCCGTGCATGTCGCGTGCCTGACGGGCGATATCGAGGGCCTTGCCACAATTATTGCGTTTGAGCAGTGATATGGCTTCGGGGGGGCAACGATCTTCGTTTTTTAATTGCCCAAGTCGGTGCACGGCCGCTAAGCCTAATGTTATTTCAGTTTGCATGTCCGCGAGTTTTTTCTGGATGAGCTGTTGCGCAGCGAGTGGTTTACCGAATATTTTACGTTCCATAACATATTCGCGGGTGCGGTTGAGGCAATCTTCGGCGGCGCCCATGACGCCCCACGCGATTCCAAAGCGTGCGGAGTTTAGGCATGTGAACGGCGCTTTTATGCCTTCGGCATGTGGCATGCGGTTTTCGGCGGGGACAAAGACTTCGTCCATAGCAATGCCGCCAGTAGGGGAGGCGCGGAGCGAGAGTTTTCCTTCGATTTTAGGGCCGCTTAGGCCTTTCATGCCTTTGTCGAGAATAAAGCCGCCGATTTTGCCTTCGTCATCTTTTGCCCAAACGACGAAAACTTCGGCGATGGGGGAGTTTGAAATCCATTGTTTTGCGCCAGAAATAGAATAGCCACCATCTACGGATTTTGCGCGGGTGCGCATATCAGAGGGGTCGGAGCCACCATCGGGTTCGGTTAGGCCAAAACATCCTACATATTCGCCGCTAGCGAGTTTGGGGAGGTATTTTTGTTTTTGATCATCGCTGCCGAATAAGTAAATAGGCAACATAACCAATGAGGATTGGACAGAGTAGCAAGAGCGGTAGGCGCTGTCGACGCGCTCAAGCTCGCGAGCAATTAATCCTACAGATGTATAATTTGTACCCGCACAGCCATAGCCTTCGATCATCGGGCCCAAAAGACCAAGCTCGCCCATTTCGCGCATAATATTGCGGTCAAAAGTTTCGGTGCGATACGCTTCCATGACGCGGGGCTGGAGTTTGTTTTGCGCATAGTCACGTGCGGTATTCATGATGAGGCGCTCGTCTTCGGTGAGTACTTCATCGAGAAGGAGGGGGTCTTCCCAGCTAAATTCAGGTCTTTTATGCATCTTTGATCTTTCTCAATACTTTTGATTCCGCTATATAAAATAGCATGAGCAAAGAAATATTACAGGGGCGGGAAGTCATTATTGAATTTCATCCCATAGGAAATTTGGTCAAGGTGTGCGCTATGGATACGCAAAGCTTGACGGAGATCGTCATCCAAGGGCCAGCGAACGCACCAAAAGATACTCTTAAGCGTAATGCTATTATGCGCTTGGAGTATGTTATGAAGAAGAAGGGCTTGATTTAAGGGGGTAAAACTCTTAAATTCTTCGCATGAAAGAACGAATTGCGATTGCGTGTGATCATGCGGGTTTTGGGCTGAAGGCGGCTATACTCGAAAAATTTACGGATATTGATTGGCTGGATCTGGGGGCAGATTCGCGTGAGTCTGTCGATTGGTCTGATTATGGCGCGAAAATGGGTGAGGCGATCACGAATGGTGATGCGTCGCGCGGCATTATAATTTGTGGCACGGGGATTGGTATTTCTATTGCGGCGAATCGTTTTTCGGCGGTGCGTGCAGCGCTTTGTACGAACTCGACTATGGCGCGCTTGACGCGTGCGCACAACGATGCGAATGTTCTGGCGTTGGGAGAGCGGATCACGGGCACAGAGGTTGCATTTGATATTGTTTCCACATTTTTAAATACAGAATTCGAAGGCGGTCGCCATCAGCGCCGCATTGATAAGCTCAGATAAAGGAGAATTAATTATGAGCCATGCTGCACGATTAAACGAGAGTTACGATCAATTTTTTACGGGTGAGTTACGCGATACGGACGCGGCAGTTTTTGATGCGATGCAAAAAGAATTGCATCGTCAGCAAACGCAGATTGAATTGATTGCGTCGGAGAATATTACTTCGCGGGCAGTGATTGAGGCGCAAGGCTCTGTTTTGACGAATAAATATGCAGAAGGTTATCCAGGGCGCCGCTATTATGGTGGTTGTGAGTTTGTGGATGTTATTGAGAATTTAGCGCGAGATCGTGCGAAGAAATTATTTGGGGCGCAGTATGTGAATGTGCAACCTAATTCTGGCTCGCAGGCCAACCAAGGTGTGATGCAGGCTTTGCTTCAACCCGGTGATACTATTTTAGGGATGAGTTTAGCGGCTGGTGGGCATTTGACGCATGGCGCGGCACCCAATCAATCGGGCAAATGGTTTAATGCCATTCAATATGGCGTGCGCAAAGATAATGCGTTGCTGGATTATGAAGAAATGGAGCGTTTGGCTCGTGAGCATAAGCCGAAGATGATTATTGCTGGCGCTTCGGCCTATCCACGTCAAATTGATTGGAAGCGTTTTCGCGTTATTGCGGATGAAATTGGTGCATATCTTATGGTGGATATGGCGCATTATGCGGGTTTGATTGCGGGTGGTTCATATGACAGCCCTGTGCCATATGCGGATATCACAACAACGACAACGCATAAAACTTTGCGCGGGCCGCGTGGCGGAATGATTTTAACGAATGATTTGGAGATATTTAAAAAGATCAATTCAGCGATTTTCCCGGGCATTCAGGGCGGGCCTTTGATGCATGTAATTGCTGGTAAAGCAGTGGCTTACGGCGAGGCTTTGCAGCCTGAGTTTAGGTTGTATGCGAAGGCAATTGTTGATAATGCCCGTGTGCTTGCCGACACATTAATTAAAGGTGGTTTAGATATTGTGTCTGGTGGTACGGACAGCCATATCGTGCTGGTTGATTTGCGTCCCAAGGGTGTGAAAGGCAATGATACTGAAGAAGCGCTGGAGCGTGCGGGAATGACCTGTAATAAGAATGCTGTGCCGTTTGATCCTGAACCACCGATGGTGACATCGGGGGTGCGTTTGGGTACACCTGCGGCGACTACGCGCGGTTTTGGTGTCGCGGAGTGGAAATTGACTGGCGAATATATTGTTGAAGTACTTGATGGCTTGGCCAAAAACGGTGTGGATGGCAATAATACGGTTGAGAATGCGGTTAAAGAAAAAGTGGAAGCATTATGTGCACGTTTCCCGATTTATGAGGGGTAAGCGCATTTGAAGTGCCCATTTTGCAATAGCGAAGAAACGCAAGTTAAGGATTCTCGACCGACGGAAGATAATTCTGCTATCCGTCGTCGCCGCGTTTGTCCCGACTGTGAAGAGCGCTTTACGACGTTTGAGCGGGTGCAATTGCGGGAAATGACGGTGCTCAAGAGCGGGGGGCGCAAACAGCCGTTTGATCGGGATAAAATCATTAAATCGATGCAAATTGCGTTGCAAAAGCGACCTGTTGAGGTTGAACAAATTGAAAAAGCGGCCTCAGATATTGTTCGTAAATTGGAATCTCAAGGCGAGCAGGAGATAAAATCTAATAAGATCGGGGCGTTGGTTATGGATGCTATGATGGAGTTGGATGAGGTCGGATATATCCGCTATGCCAGTGTTTACAAGGATTTTCGCGAGCCGGAAGATTTTAATGACTTTCTTGAAGATGTGAAAAATCTGCAATCCAAACGAAAATGACGTCTCCCATTCATGATTATTATATGCAAGTGGCGTTGAATTGGGCGCGGCGCGGGGTGGGGCATGTTGCGCCTAATCCTGCTGTCGGCTGTGTTTTGGTTAAAAATGGTGTGATTATTGCCGCGGCCCATACAGCGTGTGGCGGCAGGCCGCATGCGGAGACGATTGCGTTGGAGAAGGCGGGGTATGCGGCGAAAGGGGCTACGGCGTATGTGACGCTTGAGCCTTGCGCGCATCATGGGCAGACGCCGCCATGCGCGCAGGCGTTGATTGATGCGGGAGTGGCGGGTGTGGTCGTGGCGTGCGGCGACCATGATCCGCGTGTGTCGGGGCGTGGTGTGCAAATGCTGCGTGATACGGGAATTGAAGTTATTGAGAATGTGCTTGAGGCACAGGCGTTGTCGTTAAATGCTGGTTTTTTTATGCGCATTAATGCTGGGCGACCTTTTGTAACATTGAAGATGGCAATTTCAGCAGATGGTAAAATCGGGGTGAGGGGGGAGCGTACACAAATTAGTGGTGATTTGGCAGGCCGCCATATGCATCTTCAGCGCTCGCTTCATGATGCGATTTTAGTTGGCGTGAATACTGCGCGTGTGGATAACCCGCTTTTATCCACACGCATGTCAGGTCATTCTCATGTCATGACGCGTGTCTTATTAGATGCAAAGCTAGATTTACCTTTGGATTGCGCGTTGGTCGGTTCGGCGCAAAATGATCCTGTTTTGGTTTTTTATGCGTCAGGGGATGTGGATAAAATTAAAACACTTGAACAGGCGGGGGTTGGCCTCATAAGACAAGATCCTCATGATTTGAAAACTGTGTTGAGAATTCTCGCTGAACGGGGTGTGACGCGTTTGTTGGTTGAAGGCGGGGCGCGTATTCATGATAGTTTTATAAAGCGTGGACTGGTGGATGAGGTGCAAGTTTGCAAATCGCCTATGATTATTGGAGAAAATGGCTTGGATATGGTTGATGTTTCGTTGTTAAAGCGAATAAAATTGCAACATATGCGTGTTTTGGGCGATGATATCGTGGAATTTTATCAATAGGCTGTGATTTGAAGGGGTGAATAGATGTTTACTGGAATAATTCAAGATGTGGGCTGTATCCGCGATGTTCATAAAGATGGTGATTGGCGCATTGTGATTGATACGCAAATGAACCTTGGTGACACAGCAATTGGGGCGTCGATTGCTTGTTCGGGGTGTTGTTTGACAGTCGTTGAAAAGAGCGCTAATAGCTTCAGCGTTAATGTTTCGGCGGAGAGCTTGAGCAAAACAACCATTCAAAATTGGGGTGAAAATACGCGGGTCAATCTTGAGCCGTCTTTACGTCTTGGTGATGAATTGGGTGGGCATATTGTGTCGGGCCATGTAGATGGTTTGGCCGTTATTCGCGCAATTGAAAAAGAAGGTGATTCGCATAGGTTGAAAATTTCGGTGCCCAAGGGCTTAGCAAAATTCATTGCTGAGAAAGGCTCAGTGGCGCTTGACGGTATTTCTTTGACAGTGAATGAGGTCGATGGTGATGTGTTTGGAGTGAATATAATCGCGCACACTTGGAACAATACAACGCTGTCATCGAAGAAAAACGGCGACTTTTTGAATATAGAGATAGACACAATCGCCCGATATGTGGCAAAACAGCTGGGTAGAGTTTGATTTTCAAATAAAAGGAGATTTTAAATGAGTGATTTAAAGAATAAAAAAATTGCGGTTTTGTCAGCGTCTTGGCATACAAATGTGGTTAATTCTGGTGAGGCGTCTTTTGTTGATGCACTGGTGGAAAAGGGTTATAGCCGTGATCAAATTGATGTGATCAAAGTGCCCGGTGCTTTGGAGATTCCTTTGGCGGGTAAGTTGGCGCTAGAAGGAGATTACGATATCGCGATTGGTATTTCGTTGGTTGTTAATGGTGGCATATACCGTCACGAATTTGTCGCTCATACGGTGGTGCAAAGCATTTTGGATGTGTCGCTTGAGGTGAGAAAGCCGTTCTTATCGATGGTATTAACACCGCAATCTTTTAACGAAGATCTTGATGTATACGAGGAAATGTATGTTAAGCATTTCGTTGTTAAGGGGCGCGAAGCGGCTGAGGCTTGTGATCGTATGCTAAAAGTGCCCGCGGAAATCAAGGGTCAAATTGCCTCTATTAAACGTGCCGCCTAAATAATGAGTGAAAGCGCCGCGCAAGATGATTTATCAAAACCAGCCACAAAGCCCTCGCCGAAAATGAAGTCTTTGTGTGCGCGGCTTGCTGCGGTGCAAGCGATTTATCAAAACAGTCAGAATAAGCAGCCGATCAAAGATTTAATCAATGAGTATCTGGTGTATCGTAGCGATATGATTATCGATGGCGAGGCTATGAGCAAGCCTGATGGGGTGTTGCTTAAGAATATATTACTCGGCGTTGATGCGCGCAAGAATGATTTAACACCAATCGTTAAAGAGCATTTGAAAAAAGGCGATGAGCAGCGCCGCATTGAACCGCTTATGATGGCTATTTTGATGTGTGCTTCTTATGAGTTGATGGTACAGGATGTGGACGCGCCCATCATTATTAATGATTATTTGAATATCGGCCATAATTATTACGGCCCCAAAGAAGTTGGTCTTATGAATGCGATTTTGGATAAAATCGCCGGCGTGTTTAAAATTTAACGCGTATATTTTTTCAATTTATAACCCGTTGTTAATGATTTGCCCTTATTATAGAGGATAGGGCTTTTTTCTTATTTAGGGTATTCACAGATGAAAATGATCTTTCTTGCGCTTGGGGCGCTGATAATTTTGGGCGGCGGTGGTGCGGGTGCATATTTCTTTTTTATGCAGCCAGCTGAGGCGTCAGCAACTGATGAGGTCAAAGAGGAAGCCCATGCCAAAAAAGATAAACATGACGAAACGGCGCATAATGAATATGTTGAGCTTGACCCTCTAATGCTGCCTATTGTTGATGCTGGCGGAATTAGCCAGACGATTAGCCTTGTTATTGTGCTTGAGGTTGGAAGTTCTGAGGATGCGGATAAGGTGCGCAATGTTGAGCCCCGTTTGAAGGATGCTTATATTCAAGATATGTATGGGGTGCTGAATAAGCATGCCGCTTTGAAAAACGGTGTTTTGCAAGTGGGCATGCTCAAATCGCGGCTAAATAAAATCAGCACCAAGGTTTTGGGTGATGATGTAGTGAGCGATGTTTTGCTTCAAGTTGTGCAACAGCGCGGCGTATAATTATCAAACATTAGAATAAGCTTTTAAATTCCACCACCCGTGGCGGCTGAGCTGTTTTGTTCGGCTGGGTTGAACTTACCCAGATTGCCGAGGAATTGTTGCATGAGCGTGACTTCGTTGCCATGAGTCGGCGTTTTGTCGCGCACATAGGGGACGTTCATGCGGGCGCGGTCAATTTCTTGGATGGTGTCGACAAAGCCTTCTTCGTTAAAGGCGACGAGGAAGATGCGTTCTTTTACAACTTTGGAATCGAGAATGCCGCGTTTTTGGGTTTCTTGGCCGATATAATACC
>JBBKXA010000007.1:0-4341 GCA_037969235.1 Bdellovibrionales bacterium
GTGCATGATTCCTATCATTTGCAAGTGAATTTATGCAATCAATCAAAATTTAACATTCAAATTTGCCAAAAAAATATCGCCCGTTTCAAAATGTTTATAGTCTGGACCACGTTCCTCTATGGGCGCGGGGTCTTGCCGAAAACTATTTTTAAACATAGAGACAGGTACAACTCCAACTTTTACACTAAAATGTAGTTTCCCTGATCATCCTGCTCATTCTATTTTTTGACCAAAATGTATTTGTTGGTTATGCAAATGTCATTTTTTGTTTTTTGATTACTGGACATGGGTGGTGCTTTGTTTATTCTGATGTCATGACACAAACAGCTGTAAAAGATTCTGCTATGCCTGAAACACGAACGAACGAAGACGAGCTTTATCTTGTTGATGGTTCGGGGTTTATTTTCCGCGCTTACTTTGCGCTGGCGTATTCGGGACGAGGCGGGATGACTAATCCCGAAGGGGTTCCGGTATCGGCGGTGTTTGGATTTACGCAAATGCTTTTGAAATTGCTCAATGATTATCATGCGCCTTATCTGGCGGTGATTTTTGATGCGAAAGGGGGGAGTTTTCGCAATGATATTTATCCCGAATATAAAGCCAATCGCGATGCGCCGCCTGAAGATTTAATCCCGCAATTCCCGCTCGTGCGTGACGCGACGCGGGCGTTTGATATTCCCGCGATTGAATTGGCGGGGTATGAGGCGGATGATTTGATCGCGGCCTATGCCAAGTGCGCGGTGGATGCGGGCAAGAAAGTTGTGATTGTTAGTTCTGATAAAGATCTGATGCAACTTGTGGGGCCGAATGTGCGCATGCTGGATCCGATGAAAAATAAATGGATTGGTGAAGCCGAAGTCATCGAAAAATTCGGCGTTGCGCCCAACCGTGTGGTTGATGTTCAAGCGCTTGCAGGCGATAGCACGGATAATATCCCCGGTGTGCCGGGCATTGGCATTAAAACAGCGGCGCAGTTGATTAATGAGTATGGCGATCTTGAAAGCTTGTTGAACCGCGCTGGTGAAATTAAGCAGAACAAAAGGCGTGAAAAATTGATCGAACATGCCGATGATGCCCGGATGTCGCTCAAGCTTGTGACGTTGGATGCAGAGTGTAAAGTGCCTTTTCCTTTGGAGGAATTTAAAACCCATGATCCCGATAAGCCAGAATTGATGGCGTTTTTGGAAAAGCATGCGTTTAATTCGATCATGAAGCGATTGGGCAATGCGCCAGTATCTCAAAGCCAATCTGAAATACCTGCATTAAATGATCAAAAAGCTACAGTGCAAGTGCCAAACAATGACACGCCGATCTCTAATAACACGTACACCCTCATCAATGATGAAGCAACTTTAAAAGCATGGTTAGATGCGGCGATGGCGGCGGGACAGGTTTGTATAGATACTGAAACCACATCGCTTACACCGACAAAAGCAAAATTAGTGGGGATTTCGTTAGCTTCGGAGATTGGCAAGGCTGCATATATTCCGCTTGGTCATATTGGGGCGCAAGCTGATTTGCTTGGCGATACGCAGGGTTCGGATATTGCGCAAATGGATAAAGCGCGCGCTTTGGCGTTGCTGAAACCCTTGCTTGAGGATGCAAGCGTGATGAAAATCGCGCATAATATGAAATATGATTGGCAGATGTTCGCGCGTGAGGGGGTTTTTGTGCATCCGTGTGATGATACGATGTTGATGTCGTACGTGCTGGATGGCTCATCGCATTCACATTCGATGGATAACTTGTCGAAACTCTATCTTGATCATGCGCCTATTAAGTATGAAGAAGTTGCGGGTAAAGGCAAAGCGCAAGTGACATTCGACCATGTTGATATCAAAGCGGCGCTTGATTATGCGGCCGAGGATGCGGATGTGACATTGCGTTTGTATGCGATTTTAAAGCCACGCTTGGTGTTTGAAAAAATGGTGAGCGTGTATGAAAATCTGGAGCGGCCGTTAATTCCGATTATTGCGCAAATGGAAATGGACGGGGTGCGCGTTGATCCCGCTATTTTGGTGTCGCTGAGCGCGGAGTTCGCAAAACGCATTGCTGATCTGGAGAGCGAGATTTATGCGCTAGCGGGCACGCTGTTTAATATCGGTAGTCCGAAACAAATTGGTGAGATTTTGTTTGATCAAATGGGATTACAAGGCAGTAAGAAAACCAAAACGGGTCAATATTCCACGGATGTTAAAACGCTGGAGGAACTGGCGTTACAAGGGCATGAGATCGTGCAAAAAATTCTCGATTGGCGGGGATTGTCAAAATTAAAATCAACTTATTCCGATGCGCTGCAAGAACAAATTGTGCCCGAGACGGGCAGGGTGCATACATCCTATTCTATGGTGGGTACATCCACGGGAAGACTGGCTTCAAGCGACCCAAATTTGCAAAATATTCCGATCCGTACTGAAGACGGGCGAAAAATCCGCACCGCTTTTGTGGCACAAGACGGTCATGTTTTGTTGTCGGTTGATTACAGCCAAGTTGAATTGCGATTAGCGGCGGAGATGGCGGGTGTTGAAGCGCTGAAGCAAGCGTTTAAAGATAATGTTGATATTCATACCCTCACCGCCAGCCAAGTTTTTGATGTGCCGCTCGATCAAGTCGATAGCGAAACGCGCCGCCGCGCGAAGGCGGTGAATTTTGGTATTATTTATGGGATATCGGGTTGGGGATTAGCAAAGCAATTGGGCTGTGCGCCTGGTGATGCGAATGATTTTATCAATCGTTATCTCGCGCGTTTTCCTGAAATTCGCGATTATATGGAGGCGAAAAAGGAAGAAGCGCGGGCGCATGGTTTTGTAAAAACGCTGTATGGGCGCAAATGTTTTACGCCCAATATTAACGCCAAAATTCCCGCGCAACGTAGCGGTTCAGAACGCGCGGCGATTAATGCGCCGTTGCAAGGCACAGCCGCCGATGTGATGAAAATCGCGATGAGCAAAATGCCAAAAGCGCTTTGTGATGCAGGAGTACATGCGAAACTGTTGTTGCAGGTGCACGATGAGCTGATCTTCGAAGTGCCCAATGATGAGTTGGAGGCCACGTCCGACTTAGTGCGCAATGTGATGGAAAATGCTTATAAAATTATGGGCGTACAAATTTCCGTACCGCTGGAGGCCGAAGCCGGCAGCGGTACAAATTGGGATGATGCGCATTAATTATCGTTCACGCGAAGATCGCCAAGACAACGCCAAGGACGCATAAGTTTTTAAACGTAGTTACAATTTCAAAGTTCATGTAAATATTGTACACGTAAAATATCTGGTTCTTCAAAGCTTTCTTCGACAATGAAGTCAGCTTTTTCAAAAGCTTTTCTAACAGAATCTTTGCTTCCATTGATTTTATAAGTCAGAAAGTTAGCATCTTCGTGTTCAATACAACCCGTATCTAAAGATTCATCTTCGTCTGTGGCAGCAGAAAACATTAAATCGGTCAATTCAGTGCTTGGATAAGACGGACAATTATGTTTGTTTAACTTTACTGTTATTATGTTTTTTTTACCTGTAATATTTTACGTATACACCCCACCGTAAAGATCAAGAAACAATTTGTCAAGTAAAATCCTCTAATAGACACAAACCAATTTTTCTCCTACCCTGTGAAAAAAGGAATCATCGCTATGCCCTTAAAAATTAAGCTTGAACCCGCCAGTGCCGAATTCACAGATAACGCCGCTCATATGCGCACTCTTGTTGCGGATTTGAATGCGAAGCTGGAGGATATCCATCTGGGGGGCGGCGCGGCATCGCGGGAACGTCATACTGGGCGCGGCAAGCTTTTGCCGCGGGAGCGCATTGACACTTTGCTGGATGCGGGATCGCCATTTCTGGAATTTTCTGCGCTGGCGGCGCATGAGGTTTATGAGGATCACGTCCCCGCTGCGGGGATTATCACGGGGATCGGGCGCGTGTCGGGTTTGGAATGTGTTGTGGTGTGTAATGATGCGACTGTTAAGGGCGGCACATACTACCCGCTCACGGTAAAAAAGCATTTACGCGCGCAGGAAATTGCGCAAGCCAATAATCTGCCCTGTATTTACCTGGTCGATAGCGGCGGCGCGAATTTGCCCAATCAAGATGAAGTTTTCCCCGATCGTGATCATTTCGGGCGGATATTTTACAACCAAGCCAATATGTCGGCGAGCGGTATTCCTCAAATATCGGTGGTGATGGGCTCTTGCACTGCTGGCGGGGCGTATGTGCCCGCGATGAGCGATGAAAGCATTATCGTGCGCGAGCAAGGCACGATTTTCCTCGCGGGGCCGCCATTGGTCAAGGCCGCAACGGGCGAAGAAGTGAGCGCGGAGGATTTGGGCGGCGGCGATGTTCATAC
>JBBKXA010000008.1:0-2719 GCA_037969235.1 Bdellovibrionales bacterium
GGCACGCACGACTTTAGATAATGTTATAGGCGCAGAAAAAGTGCGTTGCGAATTAAAATCCCGTAATAATAGCATCATTGTCGCACAATGCCTAAACAGCAATGACATCGATTTAGGGCTACATATGCTTCAAAACGGCTTTGCAATTGTAGACCGCTCTTTGGTCTATGGCACAATCTTTGAAGAACCCTACATCCAAGCAGAAACCCGCGCACAAAAACAAAAAATTGGCATATGGGCAGATAACAGCAACGCCAGCCAAATAGGCATGGATAACAATCTCATTTTAATTGTTGGCTTAAGCGCGCTTTTAATAATTCTTGCGGCATTTGGATGGCTCGCGCTTACAATCATGCGCGGTTTCCGAAGCGTAAGCGAAGCGCAAAGCAAAAACATCGACATTATAGCCCGCGAACGCGAGCTCAAAAATAAAGAACGCGAAATCTTTGCCACTATGCTTGATTCAGAAATTAAGGCCAACAAATCAAAAATTGAAGCCTACATGATCGTCTATGATGAAATGCTTAAAGACATTAAAAATAGCGATAAAACCCCCAATTACAAAAAGGCAGGCGATATTGTTCAGGCACAGCCATCATTAGACCGTTTTGTTTTCGATAGAAATACTGACAAACTTGACATCCTCGGCAATAATTTATCAAGCAAAGTTGTACATTTTTACGCGCGAATAAAAACAAAGCCAGACTATATTAACCTTGAACCAGACATGCCTATCGAAAAAGTCACGAATATCATCGGCAAGGCTTACGAAAACGCCGACACATTAAATACGATCTGCGATGGTCTCATCGATTCATTCGCGCAAGGCGGACACGCGCAAGACGACCATAAAATTTAAATTGGCGCTCTAATGAGGTATCGGTTCACATCAGCGTAAAACCAATCATTGTGGCCGTAAATAGCCAATAATTTTAAAATACAGCCAATTCGGGAGCAGTCTTAAAAACTTCATGATGTACGTAAAACGTTTTGGAAAATGAATTTCAAATGCACGCTTCGTCAAGCCATCAGCTATATGCTTCGCCGCTTCTCCGGCCGTAATGATCATTGGCATCGGAAAATTATTTTTATCCGTTAGGGGCGTTTTCACAAACCCGGGACAAATGACTTTCACATCAATATTATGCGGCTTTAATTCGACATACAAACTCTCTGCATAATTAATGATACCCGCTTTTGTTGCGCAATAAGGTTGGCCGCTGGGCAATCCACGATACCCAGCAATAGAGCCGCATAAAGCAATTTGGCCAAAACCTTGGCGATCGAAAATAGGACGAACGAAATGCACCAGATTGAAAGCCCCACCTAAATTTACATGAATGGCCTTATGCACAAAATCGATTTCCTTGGGCTGGCCATCATGCGCATTATAAATTGCCGCCAAAAAAATCACGCTATCGAGCGGCGCTTGTAAACCCTCAACATCTCGCGTAACTTTTTCAAACATATCATGATTAGCAACATCGAGCGGCATCACATTATGGTCGCCGCCCATCTTATCATTTAATTTATGGAGTTGATCCTCACTACGCGCTGACAATATCAATGACGCCCCTCGCGCTGCAATTTCATGGGCAAGCGCGTATCCGATTCCGCTACTTGCGCCAATAATCCAAATATTTTTGCCGCGTACGCTATTCATATTTTCTACCTTTTATACTTATCCATGAACTGTAGCATATCAGTAATAATTTCATTCTGCTCAACCCGTTGACCAGATTTTAACCATGTAAACTCTGCTATAATATTTGTATGGTTAAAATTAGAATAGATTTTAGATTGTACGATTCCGCCTTTTTCATTGGCCGCATCTTTAACCTTTTCGATATTTTCTGTAAAAACGATATTATTTTTTGCCCCATGCAAAAGAAACATCGGCGGTTGATGGCCGTCAATGAATGATGGTACTTGCATTTGCGAATATTGTGAGGGCGGACCGAACATATCTTTCAAATCAGACTCATCTGGGGTAAACGCGTACGGTCCTGCCAAGCCTATAAAAGCATTAATAACGCTGCGATCTTTATTATATGCATTTAGGTAATGCGCATCAGTGGTAATTAATGCCCCCATGTGTGCACCACAAGAATGGCCAGCGAGAAAAATATTCTCTACGTCGCCCCCGTACGTATCAATATGATCATACACCCACGCAACAGCTTTCGCACTATCTTCAACAAATACTGGGAACTTTACTTCTGGGTATTTCGTGTAATCAGGAACCGCAACTAAATAGCCATGTTCGGCTAAGCGCATGACAAAAAAGGCATATTGCTCTTTTCTTCCATCTGTCCAGCGCCCCCCATGTAAGAAAACAAAGACGGGTAAAACTGCGGAAGAACTTGTATTCTCGGGCAAATAAAGATCAAGCCTATGAATCGAACTCTCACCATAAGGAATATCTTTTATTATTTTTATATTTGTAAAATATTGTGAAACATTCGCAACAAACAATAATCCAGATGCGCAAGCCCCCAGAGCAAGCGCAGATAAAGATGTAGCTATATTATTAACAATTTTTATCATTACTAAGGCCTTTGTTACATCCATGTGTGAAGTAAATTTGAACACTGTACTTGGAGCTATGGCGAAAAGTGGTGTATGGGGGTTTGAAGGCCAATTCTGTTTGGTCTGAATCGAAAGGTTGGCGTACCTTTTTTTTGATGAAAAAAGAAAGGCAACGCCATGAAAGAAACTA
>JBBKXA010000009.1:0-14893 GCA_037969235.1 Bdellovibrionales bacterium
GCTATGAAACAATATTTAGATCTTATGCGCCATGTGATGGAACACGGCGCAAAAAAAGAGGACCGCACGGGCACGGGCACGCTCTCGGTCTTTGGCCATCAAATGCGTTTTGATTTGAGCGATGGCTTTCCTCTGGTTACCACAAAGAAATGCCATTTGCGCTCGATTATTCACGAATTGCTCTGGTTCATTGCGGGCGATACCAATATCAAATATCTACAAGATAACGGCGTACGGATCTGGGATGAATGGGCGGATGAAAATGGTGATCTCGGCCCAGTATACGGCGAACAATGGCGCAGCTGGAAAACCGCGGACGGCAAAACAATCGATCAGCTCGCTAACGTCATAGACCAAATCAAAAGCAACCCCGATAGCCGCCGTTTGCTCGTTGTTGCGTTCAATCCTGGGGTGGTCGATGAAATGGCGCTGCCGCCTTGCCACGCCTTTTTTCAATTCTATGTCGCAAACGGTAAGCTATCCTGCCAGCTTTATCAACGTAGCGCTGATATCTTCCTCGGTGTGCCGTTCAATATTGCTTCCTACGCTCTGTTAACAATGATGGTAGCGCAAGTGTGCGGCCTTAAAGCTGGTGAATTCATTCACACGCTCGGCGATGCGCATCTATATTCCAATCATCTTGAACAAACCCGCGAACAATTAAGCCGCAAACCTTATCCATTGCCGCAAATGCACATCAACCCTGATGTAAAAAGCATCTCTGATTTCAAATTCGAAGATTTCGAACTCACCGGATACGAAGCCCATCCCCATATCAAAGGCAAAGTCGCAGTTTGATTTGACATAGACTGAATTCTTCCCTATAGTGCTCTTAGTAAAAACAATAATTAAGGGGCATCTCTATGGCATTGGAGATAATACGCGATTTCGGACAATCTGTGGTTTTAGGCACGCGCCCCAAAAACAATGTTAATTCCAAAGATGGAATAGAAGGACTTTTGACCCTCTCCCTTATGGGGTTTTACAGCGAATCTGTAGCTCTCGCACTTCAAATACCAAGACACGCTTCCGTAAACGTAGTAGATTTCAATAATTACAGCGATACCGAACAAGACCTACAACCTCAATTGGGGCGTATAGAAGAGTCCTTTACACATAAAGGTATGCTTCTCTGTCCTCTAAAATTATTTCCACACCAAAACTTATTACTCGAATGTGATAATGAACATATTAGAATCGGTGTGGCTAAATTGTCCGATGATTGTGTTAAATTATTTTTTGGCGCGCAAAATTATATTCAAATCACCCCCGAAGAAAAATGCATAATGAAATGGGGCAGAAAGCCCGTCCACCCCCCTGAGTTAGAAGAGCTACAATCCTTACTATGGCCTAGCGGAACATTAAGGCTCAGCGCACCAGCGCCAGCCTAAAAAACAAAATCCTTGCGCGTAATAAATAACTCCACACCCGCGCCTTGATTTTTGCCAAACACATCGGCTTTTTTGATCCCAACGCAGCAAGCAGTCACGTCTTGATGTTCAAAACATAGCGCCGCCAACTCCTTTAAATAATCCTCAATCAAGTGCACTTGTGGGCGATCTGCCCATGATGTGATCGCATCATATAAAATGCTGTAATCAATGATCGTATTTAAATTGACCATTTTCAAATAACTCTCAGGGTTCGCATATAACGCCACATCCACTACCACGCGCTGAGGCGCAGCTTGTTCATGAGGAAAAATCCCGATTTTAAGCGGCACCTCAATAGAATCCAGAAAAATTTTGGCATACGCCTTTTGCGCAATATCTAAAGGGGGGCTATTTTTTTCCATGGCTGTGATTTATATAGAATGTATGAACAAAAACAACCCTGATAAGTTTTCCGACATCAAAATAGCATCAATCGTTGCCATCGCCAAAAACAACGCTATTGGCAAAAACAACGGCATGATCTGGCATATTCCAGAGGATTTGAGACATTTCAAGCGCACAACATTGGGAAAACCCATCCTTATGGGACGAAAATCATATGAATCTTTGGGAAAACCCCTTCCAGGTCGTCAAAATTTAGTAATAAGTCGGTCTTTTGACACTTTAGATACGGATGCCGCCACTCAAGTCTTCAACGACATGGAAACCGCTATTGGTACAAGCTCTGCGGGTGATGCTATCGCCGCTGGCCCTTATCTTTATTCCACTATCCCCGCCGCGATAGGCGCCGCCAAAGAAATGGCACTTCAAAGCGGCGTTGACGAAATTTTTATCACGGGCGGCGGCCAAATTTATAAAGAAACACTTCCCATCGTACAGCGCCTCTATATCACCGTTTTAGACCGCGAGTATGAGGGCGATGTTTTCTTTCCCGAAATTGATTGGGATGAATGGCATATCAGCGCAGAAAGCAAGCACGAAGCCGAGCCTGCCGCCGACCGCCCCAGCTTTACCTTCTATACCCTCGACAGAAAATAACCTTTAAGACTGCGCAATCGCATCACGAATATGCGCGAGCATCATATCATCCAGATCAAAGCTCTCCCCCGCATCGGCAGAAGCGCGAATATCGCTGCTCAACGCCACCTCACCCAAAAACGGCACACCCAACGCTTGCGCTTCACGGCGTGCACCGCCATGTCCAAAAATATGCTCCTCATGCCCGCAAGCGCTACAGATATGCGTGCTCATATTTTCAATTAAACCCAAAATCGGCACACCCACCGCGCGAAACATCTCCACACCTTTACGTGCATCCGCCAGCGCCAGATCCTGCGGCGTGGAAACAATAATCGCTCCATCCACGGCAATTTTTTGTGCCAGCGTTAATTGCGCATCCCCTGTACCTGGCGGCATATCCACGATCAACACGTCTAGCGGCTCTTGCGCGCTGCCCCAATTCACATCTCTAAACATTTGATAAATCGCGCTTTGTACCATCGGCCCGCGCCACACCAACGCCTTGGCGGCATCCACCATAAAACCAATAGACATCACCTTTAATCCATGCGCATTTCCTTCGATGTCAACAAGATGAGGAATGATGTTTTTATCTTGGTCATGTGCTAACTTGCGCCCTTCCAGCTTCATTAAGCGCGGCTGGTTAGGCCCATAAATATCCGCATCCAAAAGCCCGATTTTCAACGCCGTATCTTTTGCTAAATTTCTCGCAATCGCAGCTGCCAACGTTGATTTACCCACGCCGCCCTTGCCCGAAGCCACCGCAATAATTTTACGAATAGGCAGCTCCAATTTCGGATTTTTGCTATTGCCATGCGGATCATTCACCGTTTTTTTCTCGGCCTGCTTTTCCGCCGTTAAAACCGCAATCACGTTTTTTATATCGGGATAAATCGTCTTTAATTTACTCACCGCAATCTCCGCCTCTTGGCGAAGCGGCTCAAGCATCGCGCCGCGTGCAGGATCGACATTGAGCGTAATGATCACTTGCCCCGTATCAATGCGCACATCGCCCACCATACCACTCGCCACAATATCGCGCTCACTATCTCCATCACGGACATTCGCCAAAACATTTAAAATCTCGTTTTTACTAATCGTTTTCTTGGTCATGTTTTTATCCTAAAGCCTTGCTTTCCGACATAAATAGCATATTCTTATAACCTTGAGAGATTATAAATCAATTTAAAATAGGAATAACAAATATGGGTCGAGATGATCGCGACAAAAATAATCCTTGGGGCAAGCCAGCAAACGGAGGAGGCGAAGATCGTGGGCCTTGGGGCGCAAAGGGCGGGTCAAAAAACAGCGGGAACGGCGGCGGCTATAAAGGCGGCAGTTCTCCTGATATGGATGAAATGCTGCGCAAAGCGCAAGAAAATTTCCGAAACGTCATGCCCAGCAATTTTTCTGGCGCGCCCATCATCGGTTTAGGACTACTCCTCCTCATCGCGCTATGGTTTGCGAGCGGCTTTTATGTCGTCAATCCGGGCGAACAGGCGGTGATACAACGCTTTGGGAAATGGACACGCACACAGGCCGACCCTGGCTTGGGTTATCATCTTCCCACACCCATCGAAACAACCACCATCGTTAATGTCGAAGAAATTCGAAAAATGAATGTGGGCTTTACAGAAGGTTTCTCCCGCAATGGCGCAGTCGGACGACAAGACGTGCCCGAAGAAAGTCTGATGCTTACTGCTGACCGCAATATCATCGATCTAGATATGGTCTTACAATGGAATATAAAATCTGCAGAAGACTATCTGTTTGAAATTCGCGACCAAGAACGCATCATCAAATCCATCGCCGAAAGCGCCATACGCGAAGTCGTTGGACAAACAGCGATGTTTCCCATCATCACCACAGGCCGCGCCGCCGTGGCCGAAGCCGCCAAGACCATCATTCAAACCAATCTGGATGAATATAAATCAGGCGTCATCGTAACCCAAGTCTTGATCGAGCGCGCCGAAGTCCACCCCGATGTACAAAGCTCATTCCAAGACGTACAATCAGCCAAACAAGATGCCGAAGACACACAAAATCAGGCGCAAGCTTATCGCGAAGGCATCCTGCCCCGCGCCCGAGGTGAGGCGATAAAATTATTGCAAGAAGCGCAAGCCTATAAACAATCCACCATCGCCCGATCAAACGGGGATGCGGAGCGCTTTAACTCCGTCTATGCCGCTTACCTAAACGGCAAAGATGTGACGAAAGAACGCATCTATATTGAAACCATGGAAAATGTCATGGGCAATGCCCAAAAAATCATCATGGATAACAATAATGGTCAGGGCGTTGTCCCTTATCTCCCGCTCAATCAATTAAAGCCAGCGGCCGCACAGAAAAATTAAGGATTTTGCACTATGAATAAAACAGTTGTTATAGCCCTCGCCATTGTCGCAGTCGTATTAATTGCCGCCTCGCAAATTTTCTACATCGTTGATCAACGCGAACAAGCCATCGTTCTTCAACTCGGGGAGCCAAAAGGTGAAATCAAATTGCCTGGCATCCACGCCAAAATTCCGTTCATCCAAGATGTGCAATATTTTGACAAACGTATTTTATCTGTTGATCCAGAACCCGAACAAGTCGTCATTTCCTCCGTGGATATTGGCGTCGCATCGGATGAAGATACTGACGAACAAAAAGCAGAGCGCAAATCCACCATCGCCAACGTTACGGGGGAGCCTATCATTCTCGATACATTCGCCCGCTATAAAATCATTGACCCGCTACAATTCTTGAAAACTCTTCGTACTATCAGCGCGGCCAATTCACGCATTGAAAATATCCTTAACGATGCGACCCGCGCCGAACTGGGTAAAACCAGCCTGCAACAATTGTTATCGCCTGCACGTACATTCGTTATGCGCGACATTCAAAGGCGCGTGAATGAAAATATTAAAAAAGATAATCTCGGTATAGAAATCGTGGATGTGCGTATTGTACGCGCCGACCTCACGGATGAACTACGCACCTCCACCGTGCGCCGTATGCAGTCCGAGCTTAAAGAACGCGCAACTGAAACCCGCGCTAAAGGCGAAGAACGCGCGCTTGAAATTCGCTCAACGGCGGAAAAAGAACGCACTGTTCTGATCGCCGAAGCACAGCGCGATTCCTCAATCCTTAAAGGTCAAGGCGACAACGAAGCCATTAAAATCTACGCCGATGCCTTTAACAAAGACAAAGAATTTTACTCCTTCATGCGTTCAATGGAAGCCTATAAAAACACATTGGCCGATCCTCAAACGCAATTTATCTTGTCGCCAGACAGCGAGTTTTTCAAACATCTTGATGATAAGCGGTAATATCGTAAAGAAAGGAGAGCGCAAAAATCATGAGAAAACTAAATCTTGTTCTAACACTGTCCGTGTTAATACTTGCCCTGTCTACGCCCTTATCAACCGTGCATGCAAAAATTCTATCCTCCAACGCTCCAAACAGCTTTGCTGATATCGTTGCCCCTTTGCTGCCTGCGGTTGTGAACATTTCATCAACGCAGAAAACGCCGGATTTCACCAAAACCATACCCGACATGCCCCAATTCCCCGAAGGCTCGCCGTTCGAGGAATTCTTCGAAGAATTCATGGAGCGCGGTCACCGTCGCGGCATGCCCATCATGCCGCAATCCTCGCTCGGCTCTGGTTTTGTAATTGATGCTGAAAACGGCTACATCATTACCAACAATCATGTCGTGCGCGATGCGCAAGAAATCCGCGTCACTTTCCACGATGATGTCACCATCCCCGCAACATTAATCGGCACCGATGATAAAACCGACCTCGCTGTACTAAAAGTCGACACAGATAAAGAACTCACCGCCGTTAAATTCGGCGACAGTGATATTTTGCGCGTCGGCGATTGGATCGTCGCCATCGGCAATCCATTCGGCCTTGGCGGCACTGTAACCGCAGGGATCGTATCCGCACGCCAGCGCAATATCAATGCAGGGCCATACGATGATTTCATCCAAACTGACGCGTCCATCAATCGCGGCAATTCGGGCGGACCTATGTTTGATCTCAATGGCGAAGTGATCGGCATTAACACCGCAATCTTTTCACCTTCTGGCGGTTCTGTCGGTATTGGCTTTGCCATCCCTTCGACCCTCGCCAAGCCCGTGATTGACCAAATCATCCAATATGGTCGCACACGTCGCGGATGGTTAGGCGTACGCATCCAACAAGTCACCGATGAAATCGCTGAAAGCCTTGGCTTAGAAAAACCAATGGGCGCATTGGTCGCCAACATCACCAAGGACGGACCTGCCGCCGCCGCAGGGCTAAAATCAGGCGACATCATCCTTGAGTTGAATGGCCACCACGTGAGCGAAATGCGCGAACTTCCGCGCCTTGTCGCCGAAACCGCTATTGAATCAACCGTACAAATTATCTTTTGGCGCGATGGCAAAAAACTCACCAGCGAAGTCAAAATAGGCGAGTTGGAAAAAGCTGAAAATGACGGCCTGATGAGCGAAGGCTATCAATCTAACGCCCCCAAAACCGTAGGCGTAGAAATTGAAAATTTAGGCTTTGCCGTCAAAAACATCACCGACACCATGCGCAGCGACTATGCGATTGATGACAGCGTTAAGGGCGTGGTGATCTCCAATGTTGATCCCAAATCAGAAGCTGCCCGTAAAGGGTTGTTCGAAGGCGATGTCATCGTAGAAATTAACCAAATCCCTGCGACATCGCCCGATGAAGTCAACAACATCGTCAAAGCCGCAAAACAAAGCGGCAAGCCTTCAATTCTGTTACTCATCAACCGCGAAGGCGAAGTGAGATTCTTGGCGTTGAAACTTGAAACGAAATAGCTAAGACAGTCGCGCAAATATACGCTATCTTTATAACATGACGAGCGCTAAAAACATCATCCACATCGTCTGCGGGCCAACGGCGAGCGGAAAATCGGCGCATGCTATGGATTTAGCACGCGCACAAAACGGCGTTATTATTAATTGCGATTCCATGCAAATTTATGACGACCTCCCCATCCTTAGTGCCCAACCCAGCGCAGCCGAACGTGAAGAAATCCCGCATAAACTTTATGACACACTTCACCCCAATATTGTATGCAGCGCAGGAAACTGGCGCGAAATGGCTGTGCCCGTTATCAACACCATCTTAGAGAATAACCAAACGCCCGTTGTTTGCGGCGGAACAGGGCTCTACATCAAAGCCCTGATGGAGGGCCTCTCCCCCATGCCCGATATCCCCCAAGATATCCGCGCCCAAACCATTGCAAAATACGAAACAATGGGCGCGCAAAGTTTCTATGACGAACTTCGAGCCCGCGATCCGATCATGGCCGAACGTTTCCATGCCGGTCACAAAGCCCGCATAATCCGCGCCATGGAAGTGTTAGACGCCACAGGAAAATCATTGGCGCAATGGCAAGAACTGCCCCGCACGCCGCCGCCGCCGCACTGGTCATTCCAAGTCCACAAAGCCATGCCAGAGCGCGAAATACTCTATAAACGTTGCAACCTACGTTTTGAATGGATGGTCGAAAACGGCGCACTCGAAGAAACTGCCGCCTTTGATAAACGCCTAAAAAGCGGTGAAGTCGCCGAAGGTGTGCCCTTAACCAAAGCTTTAGGCTTTGCCGAATTGCGCTCATACCTTCAAGGCGAAATACCCTTAGACGAAGCCATCACCCGCGCCCAAGGTATCACCCGTCGCTACGCCAAACGCCAAACAACATGGTTTAATAACCAACTATAAGATTTTATAATCGTATATTAGGTTTTGGCTTTTGTTTTTGGCGGACTTTTAGACTTCTTTGTTTCAACCGCAACAGCTTCAACCGTTTTTGTCTTTCGAAACGGATTCAAAGATTTTCTTGTACCAAACACAAAACCTATCGTTTTCACTACAAACCAAAAACCCAACACCCACACAGGAATCCAAGGTAGCACCCCACCGATAAATTGAATAACGCCTGACAGATTATTGACAAAACTTTGCCATGCTAATTTAAAACTATTTTGTAAGTCATAATAGCGCACCTCAATATCGCGATACGGCACATTATAATATATTTGTACGCTCGCTTTGCCCGTGATTTTTGCTAAATGCCTTAGGCTTCCCTTGGCACTATCAAGCTGCTGGTTAACACGATTAAGCTCCCGCTCAATTTCCAGGATATCTTTTATATTATCCGCTTTAGGACTTTCAAGCAAAGCTAGCAAACGCAAATGAAGCGCTTCCAGATTTTTGATCTTTGCATCCGTGTCAATATATTGCAGCGTTTTATCGTCCGCACTCACACTGTGTGATTTTAAATCTCCATCACCTGTGCCTATAAAATCAAGGTAAGCAGGCAACTGATCCGGGGCAATGCTGGCAGTAATTACAGCAGAATATCGCGATTTCACGTTGGATTGTGTAATTTCACAACCTAACTCAAGGCATTTTTTAAAATCACGGTCATATCGCGCTTTTAAACCCTCGGGCTGTATGTCGATATTGAGCGAGTGGGATTCTGCAATGCGCCGATCGCCAAACTGCGAACGATCTAACGCCATTTGCGATGGTGGCGTAGATGGAAGTTTTGCACCTATGGTTTGCCTATAGGATAAATAACCTTTAGATGATGTAACGTTTGAGGCGATTTGTGAAAAATTATTTTCTGAGGAGGCACCATAGCCAACATCGCCCTGCACGCTTGTATCACTTTCACGACAGCCAACAAGCATAAAACTTAGAATACAAACCAAAAATAAAATGCGCATAATAAAAATCCTAAAATCTATAAAAAACATAAATATTGTAATCTTTGAAGCAAGTCTAATCAAGACTATGCATTTTTATAATTTAATTACAAAGTGATAAAATAAAATGAACTATTGTTATGTTTTATCTTTACATTATATAATAATAATGCTCAAATAAATATAATACAAAACAGATACATTCACTCGTGAATATATAGACATTGTGGATGATAATTATAATGTATCTGTTTAAAACCGTCTTTAAGAAATATTAATATTTTAAAGACACACTAAAATTTGTAAAAAGCGTCTGATCAAGGCTTGTTATTTTTCCTCCTTCAAAACAGGAAGTAACAAACACTTGAGAAGCGCTTTTATCATTTTGCACCCTTGGCACAGCCGTAAAAAACCGATAGAAAAGAAATTCGTAATATAAGCGATGAAGGATAAATAATTATGGCCATAAAAACAGCCTCCACAAAGAAAAAATCCGATAAAAAAGGCGCGCAATCCAAAGAAATCAGCGGCGCAGAGATGGTGATTAAAGCCCTAATCGAACAAGGCGTAGAAGTTATTTTCGGCTATCCAGGCGGAGCAGTTCTGCCAATTTATGACGAAATTTTCAAAAACCAAGATAAAATCAGACATATCCTCGTGCGTCAAGAAGGCGGAGCGCTCCACGCCGCAGAAGGCTACGCACGCTCTACGGGTAAGGTCGGATGCGCACTCGTAACCTCTGGCCCAGGCGCAACCAACGCTGTAACAGGATTAACCGATGCCCTGCTGGATTCTATCCCACTGGTCTGCATCACTGGCCAAGTACCAACGTTTCTCATCGGCACAGATGCTTTCCAAGAAGCTGACACCACGGGCATCACACGCCCTTGTACAAAACATAACTATCTCGCCGATAAAATTGATGATGTCTGTGATATGGTGCACGAGGCATTCCACGTCGCGCGTTCTGGTCGTCCCGGCCCTGTGGTCATCGACATCCCCAAAGATATCCAATTCGCCAAAGGCCAATATAAAACCGCCAAACCTATACAACAGCAGTTTTATTCTCCCAAAACTGATCCCGACATGCGCGCCATCGAAGCCGCAGTCGATTTAATCGCCAATGCCAAGCGCCCCGTATTTTATACAGGCGGCGGAGTCATCAATGCGGGGCCACAAGCCTCGAAACTTTTGCGCGAACTCGTGCAAAAAACAGGCTACCCCATCACCTCAACCCTCATGGGATTAGGCGCGTACCCCGCAAGCGATCAACAATGGCTCGGCATGCTCGGCATGCATGGTACATTCGAAGCCAACTGGGCTATGCATGATTGTGATGTGATGATTTGCGTGGGCGCACGCTTTGATGACCGCGTAACGGGGCGCACCGATAAATTCTCCCCAAATTCCAAAAAAATCCATATCGATATTGACGCCAGTTCGATCAATAAAAATATCCACGTTGATATTCCTATCGTCGCCGATGCTGGCAAAGCGCTACAGGCTATGCTCGATATGTGGAAAAAGAAAAAATATAAACCCAATCAACCTGCTCTCAAAAGCTGGTGGGATAAAATCGAAAGCTGGCGAGCGAAAAACTGTCTGGCGTATAAAGCCGATGACAAAATTATCAAGCCGCAATACGCGCTTGAGCGTTTGCGCCATTACACGGAAGCTGATCGTCGCGACACTTACATTACGACCGAAGTCGGCCAGCATCAAATGTGGGCAGCGCAATTCCTCCCCTTTAATGAGCCTAATCGCTGGATGACTTCGGGCGGCCTTGGTACTATGGGCTATGGTTTGCCCGCCGCCATTGGCACGCAAATCGCACATCCCGATGCGCTCGTCATAGATGTCGCAGGCGAAGCCTCGATCCTCATGAATATTCAGGAAATGTCATGCGCGGTACAATATAAAACGCCCGTAAAAATCTTCATCCTCAATAACCAATGGATGGGCATGGTACGTCAATGGCAAGAGTTACTGCATGGTGAGCGCTATTCCAACAGCTACACCGAAAGCCTCCCCGACTTTGTCAAACTCGCCGAAGCCTATGGCGGCGTTGGTTTACGCGCCGAAACACCCGATGAGCTTGATGGTGTAATAGAAGAAATGTTAAAAACTGATCGCGTCACCATCGTCGATGTGCGCGTCGATCAAAAAGAAAACTGCTTCCCCATGATCCCTTCAGGCAAAGCGCATAATGAGATGATTTTATCACCCGACGCGGTGATGTTTGAAAAAGGGCATGTTTAGAATAATGCCTAAGGAAAATACTTCCCCAGCCCGTATTAGCCTTAAGAAATTCTTACTTATAAATGCGCTTATCATTTTCTGTATAGCTTGCATTTTTAAAAACATCACTTTTATATTTTATCCCAATATGATTATAGCTAGCATAATTATGCTGCCATTCATATTTTTTACGGTTTTTCTTGGCATAAAACATCGCGGCTCATGGACGTCTTTTGCTATGGTGATTATTACGTTTGTACTGTGGTTTTTATTAAACGGTCTTTTGCACGCATCACTACTTTAATTTCTCACTCAGACCGTGATCAAGCCACAGCATGACGAATATTGTACGGGTTAAGAGTTTCTATCCCGCCGCAAATTGATCAAAATCCTGCGTGCTATTCGCCGAGATTGGGAAATCTTGCACCTTTTCCACCGCGCCATGTTGGTGCAAAACGCCGTTATGATCATCACCGGAGAGCGCGTAGGCCGCGCCGTAATAGGTGAGACAAGCCGCCAGTAATGCCGCGCCTTGTTTGCGGGTGATTTCCCCGCTTTTGTTGTTCAAGAGCGCGGTGAGTACAACGGCAGAAGCCACATAAGTGCCCCAATGGAGCAAACCTTCGGGATTTGTAGGTTGTAGGCTTTGGGGTATATCCAGCGCAACACCGCCCCATAATTTAGATAGTCCCCCATATGCGGCAATCGACCCACCCACCAACAACGCATTGGCGGTGTTGCACCCCAGCAAAGTGCCAACCGCGACTGCGCTTTTCTTGGCTTTAGCAGCAATGATCGCAAACATGCCCTCAGGCATGGCGGTAAGGCCCGCGGTTAAAACTGCGCCCATGAATGTCTCGCTGACGCCGAGATGTTGCGCCCCATCCAGCACGTGATCGACAAGACCATGTGAAAGCGCCGCCATTGACAAAATCGCGGCACCCAATTCAGCCATATCACGCTTTGGGGTATGATGCGTCATGTCACCATGTGAATGTCCGCAAGAAGAATGACTAACATCTTGATGATCATCAGCAGTGTTATGCGTATGGGAACACCCTGCACCAGACGGTCTGTTTTTAAAATAATGCCATCCCCCCCATAACATTATCGCGCCCATTACACTGCTTAATGCTGTTGAGGTATGCATATTAAAAGCCAGATAGGAAGCCACTGCCCCCGTCCCAGCGCCCATGGCTATCAGATTATAAGTCCAGCTTTCGCGATCCTTATTCAACGAAGCAAGCCCCGTGGTTGCCGCGGCTAAGCCCAATATGCCCCACGAATGCGCGGGCGCTCCGCCAATAATATTGGAAAAGGCCATATCCACAGAACCCTTAAGCATGGCAAAACTTGAGACCAAAGCCTCCGCACCAGTATGAACTAACCCACCTAAAATACCAATTTTAGGGAGACTAAAATCTTTTTTAATACCATAGCTTTCCAAACGATTGAGCGCCACCTCACCCGTTTTATACATCAAAAGCGCCGTACTCGCGCCATAAACCGTTAATGCCGAAGCGTGCGTTATAGGCGAGAGATGCGCGCTGAGGTCTGGCGTAAAATATGCCGCCGCGGCGAGAGCAAATGATCCCGATATGTAAGTATAATCACCCGCCTTACTGAATAAACGGCTTAATAAGCCTTTAGGCTTATGGTTATGCTCTTTATGATTATGATGCTCATGCTGCCCATGATCGCCATGGCTACAATCATGATTGTGCCCGTGATGATGTTCATGATGATGTTCATTTTCACTCATTGCTCTTTTAAGCACATTCAAATCAAATATGCAAAAGAAAATTATTGTTTTCGCAATCGTACTTTTACGCTATAAGCATAGTATGAGCACCACACACAAAAATTCAAAATCCGTCTATGCCCCCTCATCTTTGCACGAAGGCATTGAATCCCACACACTCGCGATTATCGTTAAAAATGAGCCTGGCGTTCTCTCGCGGGTTATCGGCTTTTTTACAGGGCGCGGATACAATATTGACTCACTCACCGTCGCCGAAACCGATCACGAAGAAAACACCTCACGCATCACAATCGTCTGTAGCGGAACGCCCGCCGTGATCGCGCAAATCAAAGCCGCCGTCCAACAACTTGTCCCCGTCAAGCGCGTGCGCGACCTCACCACATTCGGCCCCCATATCGAACGCGAATTGGCCTTAGTCAAAGTCGCTGGCAAAGGCGAACAACGCATCGAAGCCTTACGCATCGCCGATGTTTTCCGCGCCAACCCCGTTGATTCCACACTTGAATCTTTCATATTCGAAATCACTGGCGCCAAACAAAAAGTCGATGCATTCATCGCACTCATGAAACCTCTCGGCCTCGTAGACGTCAGCCGCACAGGCATCGCCGCAATCTCCCGCGGCGCCACCACCCATGACGATGTTGAATAAATCATAAATTTTCCCTTGATTATCGGGTGCTAACGCTGTTTTATGAATGTCGCTGTTATTGATAAAGCGCATCATACAAAAGGATTGAAAATGTCAAACACCGCCGCCGCTGAGCAAACACCCGTGAACACCACATCTTTAAACGTATATTACGATAAGGATTGTGACCTTGATCTCATCCAAAACAAAAAAGTGGCAGTCATTGGTTATGGCTCCCAAGGCCACGCACACGCGCAAAACCTACTCGATAGCGGCGTAAAAGGCGTAATTGTCGGCCTACGTGAAGGCTCTTCCTCCACACTCAAAGCCCAAAACGCTGGCTTCGAAGTCATGACCCCCACCGAAGCCGCTAAAGTCGCCGATGTTGTGATGATGCTAACCCCCGATGAACATCAAGCCGATATTTACCGTGATGAGTTAGAAGCCAATTTAAAACAAGGCGCAACATTAATGTTCGCCCACGGCCTCAACATCCATTTTGACCTCATCAAACCGCGCGCAGATCTCGATGTCATCATGGTCGCCCCCAAAGGCCCCGGCCACACCGTTCGCAGCGAATATCAAAAAGGCGGCGGCGTGCCATGTCTAATCGCTGTAGCCCAAGACGCCACAGGCAAAGCCAAAGACCTCGCGCTTTCATATTCATCAGCCGTAGGCGGCGGCCGCTCTGGCATCATCGAAACCACATTTAAAGACGAATGCGAAACCGATTTATTCGGCGAACAAGCGGTATTATGTGGCGGTACATGCGAACTGATTAAGGCGGGATACGAAACCCTCGTCGAAGGCGGCTACCCGCCAGAAATGGCTTATTTCGAATGCCTGCATGAGCTTAAACTCATCGTTGATTTGCTCTATGAAGGCGGCATGGCCAATATGCGTTATTCCATCTCCAACACCGCGGAATTTGGCGATTACGTCTCTGGACCACGCATCATCACCAAAGAAACCAAAGCCGAGATGAAACGCGTCCTTGAAGACATTCAATCAGGAAAATTCGTCCATGATTTCATGGGCGGCAATAAAGAAGGCCTCACAAAACTCGTCGAAATCCGTGAACGCGAAGCCAAACACCCCATCGAAGAAACAGGCGCAAAACTACGCGCCATGAT
>JBBKXA010000010.1:0-14530 GCA_037969235.1 Bdellovibrionales bacterium
TCTGATGTTATGCGCATGTTAGGGGTTGATGATGATAATGAAACCCCATTGGGTCCTAGCTATTATGCACAAATGGATTTTTTGACCAAAAAAATCTATCAAAGTCCAGATTTTTATACCAATTTATATGACACGCCTGTCAATGTGGAACGCAAACAAGTGGCCTTGCAAGCGATTGAGCTCATGCAAAAATTTGACACCTATGACAGTTATTTAAGAAATGAGATGAATTTATCGATCCTTCTTGAGCTGTCAGTCGCAGATTTACAGACAGAAGTTGAAAATGCCTTAGCTTCGCAAAGGAAAAATTAAAACATGAGCGCAGCATACACACATGGCAAAAATTTGGGGAAAGCAAACATTAATTTATTGCGTTTTCTAATTGTGTTTTGCATGTGTGTTGCGACAATATGGACTATCACATCTACAGCCGCTCAAACTCCCCCCCCATCCGCTGAAGATGTTGGGGGCGAGGGGGGGAGCTGTGAGAGCGAAACGCCAAAGGCTGAAGTCATAGCGCTATTTGACAAATGGTTTGAGAAGAAATGGGTATCTGAAAGTCATCGTAGCTCACCCGCGACCGCTGTACAAGGCTACTCTGAATATCCGGGTCTAGACGGCCTATCACGCATGTATATTCTCACCGGCGATCAGCGATATATAGACAGAGCGGTTGATGTTGCAATGTATTTTATCAACACCGGCCAAGATGTAGATAACTATGGAAATAGAGATGGATATTTAGGATGGCGGTATGATGACGGAACGCAATACCCGAATAGGCCGGATATTACAAACGTATGGGACAAAGACCACTATGAATGGCGCTCTGCCATGGGGATTTCTTTTGTCGCGCAAGCCTTGTTTAAAAGCCCGGCTGGCGATACCTCGAATGCCCTGCCAAAGATAAGGGAATATTTAGAAAAGCATTATTGGGAGAAATGGTCATGTAATAACCCGAACCGACCGACTGGAGCTAGCGTAGGCGATGGTTATTACAGAAGTTGCATACAGGGGTCGACGAGCACACATATGACAGGCCGCAACGGGGTCGCCGCGATAGCGCTGCATATGATCACCGGTGATCAGAAATATCAGGATTATCTGGACACGAAGGGCACGCAACTTGTGGATACGATATTGGCGAATAACTTTGTTATTCCTATCCTGATGATGCCGACCAATCGTCCAAACGAGCCAGATGATTTTTCCCACGCGCAAGACGTGGGCGTCTTTTTGGTCAATGCCTATGAAAACGGTTATACTTTTGGCGGCAAACTAAACGACGATTTCATGGCAAAATTAACCAATCAATTTAAAAATGTCATATATGCGGGCGATCAGCCGGCATTTCATACCGACGGTAGCCCAATGGGTACGTACAGTTTTTCGAGCAGTGAATACTACGTACAAGCGCAAGTGGCCGGCTGGGGGGCCTTAGCGCAATTTGATCAGGAATTAAATGATAAACTGCTGGAAAGAGTCAAAACCCATCCGACCGCAACCAATGGTAACGGTAGTTATTTAGGCTTCCCACAGAGACTCCAGCTTCTAGCCTATCTCGCAGGACCACTCTGCCCTCTCTCCCTCCCTCCCCCTTTTTTGGAGGAAGAAGATGCCGAAGTATGTGCTTTATGCAACGACCCGGCTATTGACGAAGAATTCGAAGCCTTAAAGGAATTTACAGTCGATGTTTGGTGGGGTGAAAATATTTTAGTCGCCATTCAAAAGATGTCGGATCAATTGTCAGCATTGGCTATGCAACAAACAATGATGATTGGCTCATTTTTTGATGCCAAACATCAATTAGAATCGCAGCGTATAATTCAAAATATAGATCGACGAGCGCACAAAGATTATCATATCAGCGAAGAAATGTGTACTTTTGGTTCTGCTGCCAAAAGCTTGGCCGCCAGCGAAAGAAAAAGTGAGCTTATGGCGCATGTTTTAAGCCAGCGTCAAAAAGACAGAAATCTAGGAAATGCAAGCACCGTGGCCGCGGCTGGTGCTGAAGATGATTTTTTAAATCGTGTTCAACAATATGGAGAAATATTTTGCGACCCAAGTGATAATAATGGAGGGCTATATATACTTTGTAATCGTACGACATCAAGCGGCTTTGATAGCAATAAAGATATTGATTATCAGCGCACAATTGAATATCCATTAACAATTAATACCGACACTGAATCATCTGGGGCCTTGCGAATAGACCGACCAGAAATTTTTGCACTTGCCGCAAATTTGTATGGAGATATTGTATTCGAACGCGTTGTACCCGCAGAGCTGCTCTCAAAACCAGGCCGTCAAAGCGCTTATCTCGATTCCCGTGCTTATTTAGCAAAGCTGAGTGTAGCGGAAAATACATATAACGCGATTGTGGGCATGAAATCACGAGGAACTGATGGTTCTAGAGAATTTATAGAGCAGGTGCTTGTTGAACTTGGCGCTGATCCTGCTAACGGTCCACCATCAGATGTACGGCGTATATTGGGACGGGAAGTAGATGATAACAATAATCCAATAGAGCCAAGCTACTACGCTCAAATGGAAATATTGACGAAGAAGATATATCAAAACCCTGATTTTTATACAAACTTATACGATAAGCCTGCGAACATAGACCGCAAAAAAGTAGCTATGCAAGCGATCGGCCTGATGCAAAAATTTGATTTATTCAACAGCCACTTACGATACGAAGCTTTGACATCACAATTATTAGAAAATGCCTTAGTAGATGATATGGGCCGCATGCAAATTGAAATTGAAAATTCTTTGGCTTCGCAGAAGCAGAATTAAAGGAAGAGTATGATGCAATATAACAAGATCAAATTCAGAAAAACGATGCGCGTCTTTTTGTGTATCGCTGTTTTTTCTTGTGTCGGTCTCTTTTCGTTCAAATCAAATGCCGGGCCTAATCCGCCGCCAGCTGACCCAACAGCGGCGCCCGCGCCTGAAAATGCCAGCATTATTGAAAATTTTGTCCGCCCTCTACAAATGATGACAGAGCAACTTACGGCTGTTGCCGGGCAACAAGTTATGATTATTGGCACATTTTTCGATGCCAAAGACCAGCTAGAAGTGCAACGTGATCAGCAGCGGCTCAAGGCACGCGCCCACAAAGATTATCACCCCGACCAACAAATGTGCCGTATTGGATCATTTATGCGCAGTATAGCGACCAATGAAGATAAAGCTGTTTATACCCATTTGGGTTTAAGTGATATTTTGATGGAAACCTATACTAATAAATTAAACATGTCCTCAGAGCTCGGTGATGAGAGCTATTTCGAAAATAAGTTTGAACAATTTAAGGTCACATATTGTAACCCTAATGATAATGATGCTGGACTCGCACCCTTATGCGATCATGACGGCGTTGCAGGCGGACCAACAGGTGCCGTAAATCACCTCCGTCGTAATAATGATATCGATTACCAACGCATCGTAGAATTCTATCACACACTGGATGTGGATTTTTCGGACGCTACCGCTGCAACTGAAACAGAACAAGATATTGTCGCACTCGCGCGTAACCTCTATTGGATAGATGCTTTTGATCGGATAGATCCTAAAAACCTCAAAAAAAACTCAACTGATTATCTTAAGGCCAGACAATTATTTGCATTAAGTAACCTCGCACACAATACGTTTGCTAAACAAGTATCATTAAAATCCAGCGCCCCAGAACCACCACCAGGCGTAATGCCAGGATGGGCATACATGAAAACCATGATGCGCGAATTGGGCGTGGATGATGATAATATAGAATTATTATTGGGCAATCGACCAAGCTACAATGCCCAGATGGAAGTTTTAACGCGCAAAATGGTGCAAAACCCTGATTTTTATACCAATCTATATACCAAACCCGTTAACGTTGATCGCATTAATGCATCACTGTCAGCCATCAGCATTATGCAACAGCGCGATCTTCATGAATTGTCGATGCGCCGTGAAATGCTCTTATCAGGCATGATCGAAAGTGAACTGATGGTGGAAACCGAACGTGTTAACGGTTTAATCTTATCCCTGCCCAGTAAATAATACCAAAACTGGCATTCCTCTTGCATACCTAAAATCTATAGGCGTGATAGCGCCTGAAAAAACAGATTTAAAGGTACTTATTACCATGGGATTAGCAGGTTTAAATTCGGCATTGGCTGGTTTGCGCGTATCGCAACAACAAATCAGCGTGATCTCTAATAATGTCTCAAACGTTGGCACGCCCGGGTATTCACGGAAAATTATGCCACAATCTACCCTTGCAGTAGGCGGTACAACTTACGGAGTACGCGCTGAAACCATCATCCGCAATGTGGATTTAAATCTGGAGCGTGATTTATGGACCCAAGTCAGCGCAGTTGGTAAATTCAGCGTACAAGAAACTTACTTAAACCGCGTCCAACAATTTCATGGACCGCCAGATCAAGAATTATCTGTCGCGGCAGAAATTTCCCGCTTGCGCGATAGCTTTTCCGCGCTTGCCGACAGTCCCGAAGATTCATTCTTACAATCATCCGCCATCCGTCAAGCAGAAGAAGCCGCGGACAAAGTTAATGATTTATCAAAGTTGATCACCACATTGCGCAATGACGCACAAAGTGAAATGAAAGAAACCATCTCGCGCATCAATGAATTATTGGTGCAAATTGCTGATACTAACAAACAGGTCAGAGACATGCAAAATCTTGGGCGCTCTTCAGCATTTGCCCAAGACCAACGCGACATTGCGATCAAAGAACTCTCTGGCCTAATAGAAGTTAGCTTTTTCCAACGCGGTGACGGCGTTTTGGTTGTACAAACAAATCGCGGACAAGAATTAGCATCGGAAAGAGCAAACACGCTCAATTTCAGTGCAAACCCATTATCACCCGCAACCTACTATCCCTTGGGCATCGAAGGTGTTTACGTGGGCAATCCCGCAATATCAACCGCCGTAGATATTACCGAAGATGATTTAGGCGGAAAATTAGGCGGCTTGATCGAATTACGTGATGTAACTTTTCCCAAACAAATGGCCCAGCTTGACGAAATGGCGCATAAAATGGCCACCCGCATGGCCGCGCAAGGTCTTCGCCTATTCACAGATACTACGGGATCAATCCCTTTAGATACTGCGCCAGACCCCACTACCAATCCCCCCACAGCCGTGCCTTATGTTGGTTTTTCAGCCGTCATTCGAGTCAATCAAAATATTATAAACGATCATAGCCTTATTCGCACCGGTACATATGGTGCGACCGTAAATACGGGATCAAACGAAGTCATACGCCGTGTTCTCGAATTTGGATTTTCAGATGTAAATTACCAACAAGCAGAAAACTTAAATGCCGCCACCCAAGTTGATTTGCTCAATCGTGGCGGTGATGATTTACAAAGTTGGCTAGGGCTGTATTCTTCCAACACCTATGTTGGCGCCCGTGATCTCTCACCATTCGCCAGCATCGCTGATTTAGTCACTTCAGCCAATGGCGCACTGGATGATCCTAATGACCAATTCCAAATTACATTCTCTGAACCTCGCACAGGTTTGGGCCCAACGAGCATCACAGTTGATCTCAGTGTCGCCGATACCTTCCCTGGTGCAGATGCAATCACGCAATTGGTTAATCATATTAATAATGCCATTACCGCCGCTGGTGTACCTGCGGGTCTTGCCGCTAGCGCTAGCGTTGGTGCAAATGGTGAGTTGGTTATAAACACACGTGGCGCTTACGAAATTGATTCCACCTTCGCTGCCACAGGCATGGGAGAGGATGGTCTTGTATTTCTAGGCATTGTTGATAATGCGGGGGCGGCCGTTGCGCCGCAAGACGCATATTTCGATGTACAAGTGGGCAACGCGTCGCCTGTGCGCATATTTTTAGAACCCGGCGATAGTGAAGTTGAGCTGATCGCTAAACTTCAAGCCGTTGAAGGACTTGCGGTAGATACAACAAATTTTGCGCTTGATGGATTATTGCGCCTACGCCCAGGTAATGATTTTGACACGCCTAACTTCGGTGGAGATCTACGAATTACTGGCGGTCCGTTCGACACAAATGGCGCAACATATGGCACGCCACCAGCACTAACCGCCCGCACAGCCATAGACAATGGTGTAAACATAGCCGCGGCCTTATTTGGTACATATACAGCCGCCGCAGGCGTAGTGACTGAAAATCCCCCTACACGCAATGTAAATTATGGCTCAGAAACCAATGGGTCACTCACCGCGCCGATCCCGACACAATCTTTTCGCGACACACTGCTTGGCCCTGCTGCTAATATATCATCGCGCGTTGTTGGATCATTATCATTGATCGATTTTGCACAAAGAATGGTGAACGAACATTCGCAAAATTTCAATGCAAACGCTTCATATCTCGAAGATGAAACATCGCTACAAGATATATTGCAAACTCAATTTCTCGATGAATCAGGCGTTAATTTGGATGAAGAGTTAGGAAATTTGATTGTAGTACAAACCGCCTACAGCGCATCCGCACGCGTGTTAAGTGCGGTCGATGATCTGTTCCGCGAGTTATTGAACAGCATTAGATAGCAAAAAAATTTAGGAGAAAAACAAATGACAGGCATTTCAACACTAGGACAAGCGATGGGGCGCATTAAGCTGCTCAACAACCAAAACACCTTGCTTAATTCTCTAACCACGCAACTGGCTTCAGGCAAAAAAACCCAAAGCTTTGAAGGTTTAAAAGGCGATCTGTTGATCTCCAAACGCGCCCGTGCCGATTTTAAATCGCTGGAGGTCTACACCAATAACATCACGATCGCCGATCGACGCATTAAACAAATGTTGTTGAGCATTGATGAATTTAAAGCGCAGGCTGAAAACTTTGCTAACTCACTCGTGCAGCTATCTGAAGAAAGCACGCATCAACAGGGGGAGCCAATTTTCTATGACGATCCGTTAACCCCTGAAGTTGAAAATATTCCCGTCGGTTATACATCCGCAAAACCTGACATTGATTTTAAGTCCATGCAAGATTTAGCGACCAATATTTTTAATTTCATGGGTGATTTGTTAAATGCCAAAGATGGAGATCGTTACTTATTTAGTGGCGCCGATTCATTGACAAAACCATATAGTAACAACGGAACGCTTGACGCCGCGGTGAGTACTTTGATCGCCAATTGGAAAGATGAAACGCTCCCCCCGGGCACGCAAATTTCAACCACACAATTAATCAGCGCGATCAAATCAACTTCCACGAGTCAAAGCCCCAACGCGATTACCGATACAATTGTAGGCTACTCCGCGTCATTAAGCGCAGGCAATGTAGGTAATATCCACGTTCGCGTAGACGAAAAAAGTGAAATTAAATACACGGCGCTTGCGAACGAACAGCCTTTTCGTGATATTATGGTTGTGGCCTCTTTTATCAAAAACCAATCATTTGGACCAATCGCTGATGTTTATGCCGAGCCATATACGGCGGGTGATCCGACACTGGCCAACGGCGCGCCTGGCGCAACGACGGATGAGATGAAAGAAAACTTTTTCTCCGTATTCAAAGAAATGGCGGCCATGGTGAATGCGGCCATTGATGATATGGATTCTGTCAGCTATCGCCTTGAAAACACCCGCGCGCAAATGGATAAAATCAAAACTGCGCATATTAACGATAAAAGCGTTTTAGTTAACACCATTGATGACGTTGAAAATGTGAATATGAATGACGTAGCCGTTAGGATCAACTCATTGCAAGTACAATTAGAAGCATCATACCGCGTAACCGCAAGTCTGCAGCAATATAGCCTAGTAAACTTTATCTAAAAAGATTAAGTGCGCTCTGCAATGACCAATGTTGGCAATTCAGAATTATCCGAAGGCGCTTGGAAGCTGACCAATGGAGCATTTTCTAAAGTGACATCCTTAAGGCGCATATCCTTTATTGCGTTTGTGAAATCGCCAGGCGCAAGAATATCTTCACTAATTGTATAATCGTGAGAGGCCTGCCATTCCACGTTAAAATTACCTTTTTTACCCCATTTTTTGAGGGTTTGTTTCAAACTATCACCTTTTTCGGCTTCCCAAACTTTTGTATCATTCATCGCTGTTTTATCAGAAGTTGGAGTAGGCGTAGTTGCTACTTTGTCCATAGCGTTGAGTGTGTTTGAAGGCTGTGCACTTGCGGCGAAGCCTGGATCTTTAACTTTTTCTCTCACAATATCGGGTGACGGCGTAACTGAGGATACTGTAATATTTTCGTTTAATTCCGAATTATCAGGCGCAAACATCGCATCAGATTCTGCAGACGCCACCTCTGTCATTTCTTCTCCTGACATCGGAGATATTGATGATTGCTGCATGTTACTGCCATGGATAAATACAACTTTTCCACGCACATCGCCAACCAGATCGAGAGGCGCCAGCATGTCATGCATTACAGTGTCCCATGGCTGACCACCTGTCCAAGACACTTTCGCGCCTGGATTAACATTGTTGCCAAATGATACTGCCAAACCAGCGGGCGTAATCTGTTGTAAGGCTAAAGCTAAAGGTATATCACTGCCAAAACCTTCTACGATATCTTTTGAGGATGGCGCCTCTACTATTGTGGAGTTATCGCTTATTGGCTCTGGGGCTTGGGTAAAACCAGTGTTAATATTTTTATCTAAAGGGTTAGGATTAATCTTGAGCATTTTAGACTGTGCCTCACGTGCTGATTGCGGCGCGTCGTCAGACATAATAATATTGGTTCGCACATTTTCATCAAGCATAGGCTCAGCCATAGGCTTTGGCGCTCTGATCGGCGCAATATTTTCATCAACTACAAGTGTGTCTTGTTCCATAAGGGCAGTAGAAGGTTTAATGCGCTCGGCATTCGCCATTTGTGCGGTTATGGGCGCATCTTCAGGTATTACAACACGTCGGCGCGGTGATATTGCCTTCTCTGTGGTTTGTACCACGGGCGCGGGGGGCGGTGTCATCGCTGCTTGCATAGGAGCGGGCGCATAAGTTGTCGCAACAGGCGCTGGAGTAGGAAGAGGAAGTCCAGCCGACGTATTTTTAGGCTCTATGGATTTGAATTTAATAGTTTCAGGCGCATTGCGTTGTTGGGGTGTCGGCGCAGGCATAGCCATCACTTGTGGGGGCTGCGACATCGAAGAAGATTCAGTAACAGACGAACGCTCAACGGCCATAGGCGGAACAGGCAATAATAAATCATCTTCAGCATCAACGGGCATAGGCATAGCCGCATTATTACCTTTAGGCGCAGCGTTTTGAGTTTTGGCCGGAATCCATTCAAATCCTGCATGAGCACCAGTTATATTAACAAAACATAAAGCCAGCGCAAGAGAGCTCGCCGCTAGAATTGAAGAATTCGTTTTTGAAATGGGGAAGCGTTTCATAAGCATGGTCCTGCATAAAGATTTTAAATAAAGAGCAATTCTAAACATAAATCTTACAGCGGCAAAAAACAAGAGACTCTTGTGAAAACTTGGAAAAAATAAGAAGGTTTAAACGGCAAAAAAGAAAATTTATCCGTAATCGATAAATTTGCGGCGCTTTACAGGCAACCATCCAGGGCGATCATCACCCGTAATCCATGAACGAAGATTACGCAAAGCGGAAGGCACGGTTAGACCCTTATTCTCAAGAATGCGGAACACGATTAAGGTCACAACCATCAATGTAAATGTTGACCAACGAAAATAGACAAGCAATAGCGGAATTGGCGCCGCAGCACGCGCATCAAAAGCAAAAAATCGCACAGGCTGCATACTGTTGCGCCAATGCCAATTAAATTTTTCCTGGAGGTTTTCGAGTTCTTCAGCCGCCGACATGGCGTTTCTCCCAATAAAGTGACCGTAATCTTAATGATACAGGAAAAAGCAACGTGAACGCAAGGCTACAATGAATAGTTTTAACCACCAGTGCTTGAGGCCAGAAGTAAATAATGGCGACGATCTATCTGTCCATCCTCAAACACAATTTCAGCTGAGCGTTGCATGGTCTGCCCATATTGAGGAATCATGCGCCGTATTTCTGCGGGCCAATCGGTAAAAGACATATCCATCAATTTTTCGCGCACATCATCGGGAAACATCATCCATTCACGCACGCCAACGCGACCGCCGGATAAACGCGGCGCGAGGGCTTGGGTAACCACAAGACGCAATGTTTCCATCAAAGCCACCGCACGCTCCTCACGTTCATTAATATCATAACAAGACAGCATACGTTGTACCGTATTGGCTACACCTGTCGTATGAGTGGTGGTATAAACCGCATGACCAGTTTGCGAAGCTTCGATTGAAGCGTTAATAGTTTCGCGATCACGCGCTTCCCCGACCAAAATAACTTCAGGCTTACGCCGCAATGCATTCCGAACCCCGTGCGCAAAGTCTGGCAAATGACGTGGAATTTCACTTTGTGAAACCAACGAGCGAGGACTTTCTATGGTGTCATACACATATTCAATAGGCGCCTCATAAGTCAGCATTTTTCCGCACCCCTCGGGGCGCTCTAATAAATACCGGTTTCCCGCAGCCAAAAGCGTCGTTTTACCAGACCCTGTCGGCCCAGTAATAACAACTAAACCCTGCCGCGGTGCCCAATTTTTAACGATTTCTTCTTCTATACGCAAATCTTTAAATGTAGGCGGCTCGCTCGGCAAAACACGCATAGTAATTTGCGCAGAATCCCTGCCTTTGGATAAAATGGCTGTGATATTCACCCGAAAGCGAATACGCGTATATCGATCAGGTCGAATTTCATAGGACACATCAAGATCACGACCAGAAGCCAAACGCGCCAGTGCTTCGGGGCCATAAATTCGACTAAGGAACACCGCCATATCCGCGGCATCAACTTTACGAAAAGTACCAGGATACAAAACACCGTGAATTTCATTATAAGCAGGGCGATCGGTTTGAATCGTAATATCGGATGCGTTTTGTTTCACGCACCACAACAAAAACGCATCTACATGATCCTCATGAAAACGGTCTGGTTCTTCCGCCCATGTTTCTGCAAAATTGTCCTCAGGTTTGAGGAGGCTTATCGGTTTGCGGGCTTCCATTGATCCGATCCTGTCATAAGTTCGGGAACACCCGTAATTTGAACGGCGCGGTCACCAATACGCATTTCTGTACCATCGCCTGTAACACCGCGATCAACCTGAAGCGCGTATGGCGGAGAAACCATGCCTTGCGTAAGCAAAGTACGATAACGCACCATGCCTTCGAAATCAGCGGTCAAAACATTCAAATCATCTTCGAAAATTTCATCCGCCTGGCGCACGCCCTCTTCCCAGCCTCTTGTGACCAGTTCAATCCAAATCTCCCGCTCTTCATCATTTTCAGGGCGTAAAATATCAGGGGGCGGCTCCGCCATACCCCAGTCACGCTCCAGATATTCGCGCCAGCTGCGCGGCGTGGAAACAATGCGCGCATTATTAACAATATTATAAAAACGATCAGAAATAGCCGCTTGCTGCCCGTCGCTTTCAATCAACATATTATTGATAGATTCACTGATAATTGGCGGCTCGATAAGCAAACCCGAAGGCGCGGCAATTAACAAATGCCTAAAATCATAAATTTTATCAAGATAACGCGCCCGCGTTTCCATCTCTTTGCGAATAGCGTATGAACGCCAAGCCAGCCCGCCACGTGCACCATATGAGGTGGCGGCTTCGCGCAAAGCTTCTAAACGAATATCAAGCGGCATCCCATCATTGGCGGGTGAAATGCCCTCAGGGGTTAACGTCTGTAATTGAATGAGTGACATAGGCGGCTGATCAGCAATTTGATCATCCATATCTTGCGCATACGCAGGGAAAATGCCAACGGCAAGAATCAAGCAAACACTCAGAAAAAAATTAAAATTTAAAATTGAAAAACGCATAAGCGAACCTTGTTTTTTGTGCGGCTACCCGCCGACACCTGTATTAGGAGGATAGTGAATTTCAACTGTATGACCTTGGCCATCGACCTTAATATCACCGCGCACACCTATTTGCAGGCCGATATCACGCAAAATATCAATTACAGGGCGGTTTTCAGCATCAATAGAAACAACAACGGGAACAACAGGAGGCGAACCAATCACCATAAATTGATAACCCGCACGTTGCGCTAAAGATTTAACAATTGGCTCAACGGGGCCAATCCAATTCACACTGATAGCGCGACGCAATTCTGACGGTGCATTACCGATCGGGCCAACATTGGTCGCGGGGGTGCGGGTTGATTCAATTGAGGCGAGTGTTTTTAAAGCATTAGAGGCACGGTCTGCGGAAGCGGCTAACATAGCGCTAACAGTATCGGGCGCCGCAACAATTTGTGGTTCATTATTGCTGTGTTTAATCACATTTGAACATCCACATAATGCAAGAGTTAAAGCGATTAAAAAAACGGTCTGGAATTTAAACATATTTTTGCGCACCTGAAATTTGTTGCATATTAATATAAAATTGCACATCAATCCTATCACTATATCATGCGTGATCCCAAATCAAGAGTGGCAGTTTGTGATATTATGCACAAGCTGTTTATTGTTTAATCATTGATCAACTTTAATGAGATCATTATCACGCATAATGTCAATCACACGGCGCCTATATTTTCCACCATAGCTAGGCGTTTTTGAATGATAATGGGCAATAGCCTGAGATAAATTGCCTGTTCGGTTTAAATGCCCTTTAAGAATCCACGCCGCCACACCCACATTTGTACAAGCATCGTCACGCACCCATTTTCGGGCTGTGCCCTCACTAACGCCCCAACGTTTAGCCAGTTCAGGCAACCAGATCGTATTAATTTGCATCGGCCCTAAATCATGAGAACCATTCGTATTGGCGACCTCTTGGCCTATTTGCCCCCCTTCAGCCTTGTAAAGCCCAACGAGCACGGCAGGAGGCACCTCGTAGGTTTGCGAGGCAAGCATTAAGCAGGCGGCTAAAACTTTGGCACTGGCAATCATCGGCGTTTTTTAATTCCAAATAGGTATCTTATGAATATAGAGTATTTAGACAGTAAAATTCAAGGCTCTAATCTTCATCATCTTTTTTAAAGAAGCTCATTGGCCCACCAGTATTTTGTGAGGGCGGCTTTTCTGCCTCTGTTGTTGCGGGTGGGGGAGATGCAGGCGGCGGTTGTTCGACAGGCGGCGCAACAGGCGTTGTTGGCGGAGCCGAAGGGGGTAGCGCCGCATCTTTCTTAGCTTGGGGCTTGGCGAACATCGACATAGGATTACCTCCGGCGCTATCTTGGGCATTATCTTGTGCCTGAGTGAGAGGGGCGGCAGGAGGCTGGACGGGTGGCTGAGATGGCGTTGGAGGTGTTTGCGACGTCAGCGGAGGCGCTGAAGGCGGCAATGCGCTAGAGGCGTCTTTCTTTATCGGTGAAGAGAAAATCGCTGGTTTTTGAGGAGAATTCTCTTGCACGAGGGTATTCTCAGGCGGTGGCGCTGGAGGCGGCGTTTGAGGTGGGGGTGTAGGCGTAGCAACCGATTGTTGTGCGGCAGGCGATGAAGAAAAAATCGCAGGTTTTTGTTCTGATGGCTGAGCAGGAGTTTGGCTCGCAGACGGCAGCGCACTAGATTCTTGCGCCACGGGCTGAACCTGAGATGGGGGTTGAGGCGCTGAAGCCACTGGCGTTTCAACCTCTTCAATCGTCGCAGGGGTAATTCCGCCACTCGATGACTGACTTGACGCCTGATCTTTAACATCTAAATTGTGCGGCAATAAACTGCCCGCCAAAGTTTCCATCATGGCCGCGCGTATGCTAAATGCGCCCCATACATTTTCTATGCTGGCCGCTGAACCTTGTTGTTCAGGGTTTAAAGTCTTAGCTTTTTCAGTCTCAGCCCGATGGCATGAGGCATAAAGCGAAGCCAAAGCATGCAAAAGTCCAAGCTCGCAACGTTTTTGCACAGCCTCTTCGTTAATGTCAGGCAATAAAGCTTCACGCAATTCTACCGCGTGTTTAACAAGTTTGTCGCTAACATCTGTGACCAGCTTGGCTTCTTTTTGTCCGAATGAAAACGCCGCTATCGCTTCGACAACGGGAATAAAAGCTTGGATATACTGAATTTGCGTTTGGTAAAGATCAACGCTTTGCCCTTCGGCCTTTAAATTTTTTAAACGCGTTACGGTTTCTGGTGAAGGTGCAAAATTATCGGAGAAAGTAAGGACAGCCTGTAGCGCCGCTGTAATTTTTTTCAAATCATTCGCATCGGGTACTGCGCCGCGTCGGGCATATTGCCCCGCGACCAATGGCCCCGCCAGCCCTGCCAAGGCCACGCGCAATGTATCATCTTGTGCTTCGGCGGGATTGATATCCATGATATCGCCTAAACCAATACTCGCCTCCACCGTCTTCCCTAGCAACGCCGCCATAGTTTGCGCATTGTGCATCGGATCATCAGTATTGGCATTAGACGACACAATAGCGCCCATTAATGGCGCGCCGATGCTTTCAAGTATTTGTAACAAGTAACGTGATTTTTGATCCATAAGCGGGTGAAAAACTCCGAATTTTAAAATAAATAAACGACTATATATTTAAATAT
>JBBKXA010000011.1:0-6203 GCA_037969235.1 Bdellovibrionales bacterium
GTTTCTGAGTGCGCATCCCACCTATTTCATCGTTGGGTTTGTGTTGCCCTTTATATACGGCTCTTGGCGAGTTACTCTCTACCACTTTTTGGCTGGACCACAATTGGCCATGTTACTGACCAGCAATCCTAATGAAGTGGCCGCGATCTGGTGCCTGTTATCAATAGGAATTCTGCTTCTTGTCCTTAAAACACCATTAAGACAGTTTATGTTTGTGAAGTCTTGGTGGTTGTGGGGAAAAGAATCGAAACTGGATAAAAACTAAGCAGTACAAACACGACTTCGCGCCGCGTCATATTCCGCTTTTAACCGTGTAATCAAATCCGCCACAGACGGAACATCATGTATGCTGCCGACACCGTGACCAGCAGACCAGATTGTTTGCCATGCCTTGGCTTCTTCACTTATACGCTTGAGCTTTTTCGAATCTGCCGCAGCCGTCAAGGATCCCATATCTATGCCAGCCGCCTCTAATCTCTGACGGAAAAAGTTTCCCGGAACACCGCTAACCACGGACGTATATACAATATCAACGGCTTCGGATTCGCAAATCATCGCCTTGTACCCTTCAACCGCACCGGACTCTGTTGTGCTGATAAAGCGCGTGCCCATATAGGCAAAATCCGCACCCATGGCCTGTGCCGCGAAAATATCGCTGCCGTTGGATAAAGCACCCGCCAGAACCAGAACACCGTCAAATAACTTCCGGACTTCGTTGACAAAACCAAACGGGTTAAGGCTTCCGCCGTGCCCACCAGCTCCTGCCGCCACAGCTATTAAACCATCAACACCGGCCTCTGCCGCTTTGTGAGCATGGCGCAACGTCGTCACATCATGTAACACAAACCCGCCATAGTCATGCACAGCAGTAATTACATCAGGATTAATGCCAAGGGACGTAATAATAATCGGCACCTTATGCGCCACACATAAAGCCAGATCGTCTTCCAATCGCGGGTTGGTCGCATGCACGATTAAATTCACTGCATAAGGTGCCGCCTCTGTTAGTTGCAGGGCCGCGCCTATCTCCTCCAGCCATGCCTCGAATCCTTCAGATGTTCTCTGGTTTAACGCCGGGAAACTACCGACAATGCCACTTTTACACGCCGCAATCACCAACCCAGGGGTTGACACCAAAAACATTGGCGCCGCGATAAGCGGAAAATTTGTTTTGTCTTTTAAAAACTTTCTTAAAGAAGACGTGTGGGACGGCATGATTATCTCTGTCGCGTTTGTATGAAGTGTAAACCAAGTCTACTATCATTAAAGAAACAAGAAAAGCCAATGTTTACGAATTCCATTTTGTCAAAAGAGGTGAGCTTGTATCCTGTCAGCAAAAATTGTCTGAAATCCCCTTTTTATCTGCGCCGCCTTATAGCTTCCTTATATAATCGCCTTTAATGCACATCGCATTCTTATGCTGCATTTGCGACAACATTGTCTGACATGTTGTGTCGTCTAGCGCTCCAATTGGAGAATGTCAGCCTAATTCGGATTTAACAAAAAAGGAATCTTTACATGACCCTTTCAACCATACTTATAATTGTCTTAATACTCTTTCTTATTGGCGCTTTGCCAACCTGGGGGCACAGCAAAAGCTGGGGTTACGGGCCAAGCGGTGGCTTGGGGGTAATTCTTGTTATCCTTATTGTGCTGATGGTTATGGGCTATATTTAGGCAGGCGGCTTGTATAAAAAACAGACCGGCGATCTATAGGAGATCGCCTGCTTTCAAACACTAAAACTAACGAGCCAAGGAGGACGAGAACATGGTTAAGAGACAACCTAAGGCACAAGCCCCGAAAAATAGTCCAACAAGTAAGCACGATCAGCGCAACCCCGAAGACAAAGCCGCAGTGCTCCCACCCGAACCCGTCGCGGTTGATCGACCTGGCTTCGATCTGGGTGGTTCAACTGACAAGACGAGCGCGGGGACAGGCTTGGGTCTGGGTCAAGATGCATTTGAAAATCGTCGTGATCGTAGCCTGCCTAGAAGCCGTGGGAAAAGCAAGTAGAGCATAAAAAAGGAAGCATGATATGCCAAAATGGCGTTGGGTTTTAGGGCATCTGAATGAAAAACTTTGGTTTCGCGCAACGTTATTTTGCGTGATAGGTATATTTACGGCTCTTTTTGCGCCGCTCGTCAAAGATTATATTCCAGAGCATTATGCGCGCAGCATAGGTGCGGATGCTGTAGATTCTATCCTCCAAATCATTGCCAGCTCTATGCTGATCGTTACCGTTTTTTCGCTGAATACTATGGTGACGGCTTACGCTACCGTAAGCGCTAGTGCCTCGCCCCGTGCGACTGAATTACTGCTGAAAGACGCTACGGCACAAAATGCTTTGTCCACCTTTATCGGCGCTTTCCTCTTCAGTTTGGTGGGAATCATTGCGCTGCGTATCGACGTTTATGGCGAGAGTGGTCGTCTTGTCCTGTTTGTTGTTACGCTTGGCGTGATATTCGTTATCATCACTGTTTTAATACAATGGGTTAACCACCTTGCACGGCTTGGGCGCGTTGGAGAAACAGTCCATATGGTAGAAAAAGCCGTACAAAATGCCATTGAGAAGCGGCTTGAAGAGCCCTGCCTGGGTGGAATGCTTCTTGAGCATTACAAACCAAAAGCCGCGCATCATGCGATTACCTGTCCGGATATTGGCTTTATCCAACATATTGATATGGGGAAACTGTCCCAGCTGTCGGAAAAGCATAACCTCGACCTTTTTATTCAAGCTCCGCCCGGATGCTTTAATGATTCACACTTGCCCATCGTTTATAGTTCTCTGCCTGTATCGGCGGATGAGGAGCGTATCATCCGCAATGCCTTTAGCATTAGTGGTGACCGGTCTTTCGATCAGGATCCTCGTTATGGATTGATTGTCTTAAGCGAAATTGCATCACGCGCCCTTTCACCGGCGATGAATGATCCCGGCACGGCCATTGATGTCATGAGTACAGCAATACGTTTATTGGCCCCTTGGGTAAAACCAAGGGAGGAAAAAGCTGATATTTTATTCCCCAGAGTTTATGTGCCCGCTATCGATACGCAGGATTTATTTAAAGATATTTTTATGCCGATTGCCCGTGACGGTGCCCATATTATGGAAGTTGGAATTCGGCTGCAAAAAGCTTATGCATCTCTTGCCGCAATCGGTGATGAAAAGTGCAAAGCCATAGCAAAGGTACATTCTGCTCTGATCCTCAAACGGGCGTTAGCCGCTTTGACATTGCAAGAGGACAAAGAACTAATGAAAAGCTATGCGTTGGTTTAAATCCGCTCGGGGCAGACATTAACTTATGCATTTAAGGCGATTGTGGAGAACATATAAAAAGAATAATGTTGTCTGAACATCCAGAAAGACAAATCATGAGCATCATCACCATAGCCAGCCTTCTTGTAACTGTTTGTGCTCTGTTTTCTTATCTCAATTACCGTTTTATAAAATTACCGACGACAATTGGCATTATGGCCATCGCTCTGGTTTTTTCGACAGCGATGCTGTTTGTGCCAGCTTTAGGGGTTGATGTTTTACCCTACACGCGAGATGTGTTGCGGCACATTGATTTTTCTGAAACGCTGCTCCACGGCATGCTAAGCTTCCTACTGTTTGCCGGTGCTCTTCATGTTGATTTAAAGTCCTTACAACAACAGAAATACATCGTTGCCGTTTTGGCGTTCTTCGGCACACTTTTTTCAACGCTGCTGGTCGGCTTGGTCAGCTATAAGCTTTTCCCAGTCTTCGGATTTAACATCTCTTTTATTCATGCGCTTTTATTTGGCGCACTTATTTCTCCCACAGATCCGATTGCCGTGATGGCCATTTTAAAGAAAGCCTGTGTCCCTAAAGACCTTGAAATTAAAGTGGTCGGGGAATCTCTGTTTAATGACGGTATTGCGGTTGTATTGTTTATCGCACTGCTTGGTATGTCCGTCCACGGAAACGGCGATCTATCGTATGTCGGTATGATTTTTGTCGAAGAAGCTATTGGCGGTGCAGTTTTGGGGCTCGTTTTGGGCTATATTGCGTTTCTTATGCTCCGTAGCGTTAATAATTATCAAGTTGAAATTTTTCTCACGCTGGCGCTTGTGATGGGCGGGTATGAGCTGGCCAGACATCTGGACATGTCTGGCCCGATTGCGATGGTGATGGCTGGGCTATTGGTCGGCAATATCGGGCGCGCCCACGCCATGTCGGAAAAAACAAAACAAAATCTGGATGATTTTTGGGAGCTGATTGATGAATTTCTGAACGCTGTCTTATTCCTGCTCATTGGGTTTGAATTGTTGGTTATTCCCTTCAATTCATCTGCCTTAATGTCCGGGCTTATCCTTATTCCAGCTCTGCTTGTTATCCGTTACCTGTCTGTTTTACTGCCCATCAGGATTTTCAACCACTTTAGAAGTTTTAGCCCCGGCACGGTCAATATCCTGACCTGGGGTGGTCTGCGGGGCGGTATTTCGGTGGCGTTGGTCTTATCCCTTCCGACAGGAGAAATGCGGGATTATCTTCTGCTTGTGACCTATTGTATTGTGATGTTTTCGATCCTTGTGCAAGGTTTGACCATCGGAAAACTCGCAAAAAGATACCAAACTTTAAATTCATAGTTTTGCCTTAAGCGAGGCTTAAGTTTGAACAGGCAAAAATTCTAAGTAATATGAACCCAGTATTTACGTTTGGCTTTATGGCCCAGAGGCTAAATAATTTTGTACAAAAATAATTTGATTTCAATCAAATCAGGCGGCTTTTTCGTGCAACTCAAGATGCGCCGGGCACTCTTCGGACAGAGAACATTCATCACAGACAAAATGACTTATTTTTTGCATGTCCGTGAAGGTTACATGGCTTAGTGGCTGTCCGTCGTCAAATGATTTGAGACTTTTGGGTCAATTATGATCAGGAGGTTTTGGCTTCTGATTGAGTTTAATATTAAGCAGCTAATTTAAGATGCTGCAAGCGTCTTTGTTGAATAGTTTTGTGTTTGAGTTTTCTCCTTTTTTCTAGAATTGAATTCCCTCTGCCAAAGTAAACGTCGGCAGGCGTGAGATTATTGATGCTTTCGTGGTATCGCTCATGATTATAATATTCAATAAATTCCACCGATCTCGTGCTCTAAATGGCTTGGCAGGTAGTAATTGTTGAGCAATACGCGGTTTTTAAGTGTTTGGTGCCATCGCTCGATCTTGCCTTGTGTTTGCGGATGGTATGGCGCTCCGCGAACATGGCTCATTCCTTTGCTTTGCAAAAAGTCAGCCAGCTCGCCAGCCACATAAGATGCGCCGTTATCCGAGAGCAGGCGCGGTTTATGAATGATTTTTGCGCTGTCACATCCTGAAGCCTCAAGCGCGAGTTCCAGTGTATCTGTTACATCCGTGGCCTTCATCGTGGTGCAGAGCTTCCACGCAATGATATAACGTGAATAATCATCCAAAATGGTGGACAGATAATACCAGCCCCAGCCAACAATCTTAAAGTAGGTAAAATCCGTCTGCCATTGTTGATTAACGCGTGTTGGCTTGTCCTTGAACTCATTGGCGGCTTTGATAACCACAAAGGCCGGGCTGGTGATCAGATCGTGTGACTTGAGCAAGCGATAGACACTGGCTTCGGAAACAAAATAATTCTGCGTATCCGTAAAGCGCACCGCCAATTCTCGTGGGGACAGTTCAGGACAATCAAGTGCAAAATCAACGATTTGCGCTCTGATTTTATCTGGAATGCGGTTCCACACGGATGCAGGACGAGAGGGCTTATCAGCCAACGCATCTAATCCGCCTTCAAGATACTTATCGTACCAACGATAAAAAGTTGGGCGTGGAATACCTATTTTATCCAATGTTTGACGCGCAGACAAATGTGATTGCTCGACAGTGCGGATAATCTCTAATTTTTCGGATGCGGGATATCTCATGCGTCTTGCCCCCCATTGCCGATCATGCTTTTTTTAAATAAGCGTAGCTCAAGGGTTTGCTCGGCAACGACCTCCTTCAAGTCTCGTGCTTCACGGCGAAGCGTTTTAACCTCATCCGTAGTTGCTGCGCGCGCGGTATCTCCCGCAAGACGCTGTTTGCCAGCTTCGAGAAACTCCTTCGACCAGCTGTAATACATGCTCTGAGCTATGCCTTCGATGCGGCAGAGTTCCGCAATCGAATTCTCACCGCGCAAGCCCTCAAGCACAATGCGGATCTTTTCTTCAGCTGA
>JBBKXA010000012.1:0-4714 GCA_037969235.1 Bdellovibrionales bacterium
GAATAATTGTCGCCGCTATGTAAAAGCCGAATGCAAAATTATCGTTTAAAATCAATTGGTTGCGGGAGTAGGATTTGAACCTACGACCTTCAGGTTATGAGCCGTATATGCTTATAGGCTAAAGCATTGTTATTGTTAATATATTTGGCTTTAAAAATATGTATGTGTAATATAATGTGTAAGTATTTAGGGCTATTTACGAGCGAATTTATCGTTTGTTTTTGACCTGTGGACAATTTTAGCCCATGCATAAATATTTAGCCATTGCTAAAAATTTGTGCATGGGCTACATAGTTTGTGAACATAATTTAACAGGACTTAATTCGTGAAAAACACTACCCTTAAACTTTCTCTTTTGGCATCTCTATCTTTTTGCCTATTGGCAATAACGTTACCAGCGCAGTCTCAAGCAGCAGAAAAGTTTAAAGCCGTAACAACATTTACTGTGATTGCAGATATTGCACGCAATGTTGCTGGTGATGCTGCAATCGTAGAGTCCATAACAAAACCCGGCGCTGAAATTCATGATTACCAACCAACCCCCAAAGATATTATTCGGGCGCAAAATGCTGACGTTATTTTTTGGAACGGCCTTAATCTGGAACGCTGGTTCGAGAGGTTTTTGCAAGATGTAGATAGTGTGCCGAATATTGTGGTTTCCGATGGCATTGAACCATTATCAATATACGAAGGACCATATACCGACAAGCCCAACCCACATGCGTGGATGTCCACGGAAAGCGCTTTGATTTACATTGAAAATATTCGCAATGCTTTTGCGACAATGGATCCCCAAAATGCAAAAACCTATAATACAAACGCCAAAACATATTCAGAAAAAGTACGCGATATTAAAGCAACACTGACGGCAACACTAAGCGACATCCCCCTAGAGCAACGCTATCTTGTCACCAGCGAAGGCGCATTTAGCTACCTTACAAAAGATTTGGGTATGCAGGAAATTTATCTTTGGCCAATGAATGCAGATCAACAAGGAACGCCTCAACAGGTTCGCAAGGTTATTGATACTGTTCGTAAAAACAACATTCCTGTCGTATTTAGCGAAAGCACAATCTCTGACAAACCCGCAAAACAAGTTGCCAGCGAAACAGATGCTATATACGGCGGTGTGCTTTATGTGGACTCTTTAAGCGAAGCCGATGGAGCTGTGCCAACATATCTTGATCTTCTGCGCGTAACCACCGACACAATCGCTAACGGTTTCAAGAAAGCTTTGGAGAATTAAAATCAAAAAGATCATTGAACTAAACAATATTGGTGTCACATACCCTAATGGTCACACAGCTCTAGAAAAAGTAAGTATTAAATTACATACAGGTGTTATTTGCGGTCTGGTTGGTATTAATGGTGCAGGCAAGTCTACATTGTTCAAAGCGATGATGGGTTTCATCAAACCGACGACCGGGAATGTTCAAATCGCAGGGCAAACGATCAAGGCGGCCTTAAAGCAAAACCTCGTATCCTATGTCCCGCAAACCGAAGATGTGGATTGGAACTTCCCTGTTTTAGTTGAAGACGTTGTGATGATGGGGCGTTACGGGTATATGGGTTTTCTGCGTCGCCCAACCAAAGTCGACTGCGTAGCTGTTGATGAAGCCTTAGAACGTGTGAACATGATCGCGCACAAAAAACGTCAGATTGGCGAGTTGAGCGGTGGACAAAAGAAACGCATTTTCGTTGCGCGTGCGCTGGCGCAAGGTGGACAGGTTATCTTGCTTGATGAACCGTTTACAGGCGTAGATATTCAGACAGAGGAATCACTCATAACACTCTTCCGCACATTGGCCGCAGAAGGCCGATTAATCATCGTCTCTACACATAACCTCGGAAGCGTGCCAAGCTTTTGTGATGAGGTAATGCTCATAAATCAAACCTTGCTTGCCTATGGCCCAGTTGAAACCACATTCACCCGCGACAACCTAGCCAAAGCATTCGGCGGGATGTTACGTAATCATCAATTGTTTGGATCTGATTTACATGACGACGATGATATTCGTGGTGTGACTGTCCTAACAGATGACGAACGCCCACTTGTTCTTTATGGCGAAAAAGGTGGACAAAGAATTGTAAGAATTAAAAAAGAAGAGTTAAAAAAGTGATAGACCTTCTGTTAGAGCCATTTACCTATAATTACATGTTTAAAGCTATCTGGGTTTGCGCCTTAGTCGGCGGTGTCTGTGCATTTTTATCTTCTTATCTCATGCTTAAAGGCTGGTCACTCATGGGCGATGCATTGGCGCATTCAATTGTTCCAGGCGTTGCACTGGCGTATCTCCTTGCGCTTCCTTACGCGGTTGGTGCGTTCTTTGCTGGCATTCTTGCCTCTCTCAGCATGGCGATTGTGAAACAAAAAACAAAACTTCGTGAAGATGCAATTATCGGGCTCGTTTTTACAACGTTTTTTGCTATCGGGCTTTTGATTGTGTCCATCAATCCTACGGCGGTTAACATTCAAGCGATTATTTTAGGCAACATTCTGGCAATATCAGATTCCGATGTTGCACAGGTCGTTATTATATCGCTTATTTGTCTTATTGTATTAAGCCTAAAATGGAAAGATTTGATGGCTGTGTTCTTTGATGAAAACCACGCCAGAAGCATCGGCCTGCCTGTACAACTATTAAAAATCATGTTTTTCACACTCCTAAGCGCCGCTTGTGTTGCTGCGCTGCAAACTGTTGGAGCGTGCCTTGTTATTGCTATGGTCGTCACCCCAGGCGCAACAGCTTATTTACTAACCGATAGGTTCGGCAGGCTTATTATTATCGCCATTTCATTAGGAAGTCTGACAAGTGGCCTGGGTGCATATTCAAGCTATTTCCTCAATGCAAATCCTGGCGGCTTGATCGTCGTGCTACAAACCTCCATTTTCTTAAGCGTCTATCTGCTCGCGCCGAAATACGGCCTTATCAAAGCTCACCAGAATGCTGTGCGGGCAAGGCAGGCAACTCATGGATAGCATCATCACATTCATAGCCGAACCACTGGCACATGAATTTATGCAGCGCGCGCTCTTAATTTCAATTTTAATCGGGACAGTGTGCTCAATTTTTTCATGCTTCTTAATTTTGAAAGGCTGGTCACTCATGGGGGATGCTGTTTCCCATGCTGTCCTCCCCGGCTTGGCTATTGCATTTGTGCTTGGCATCCCTCTCATCGTCGGAGCATTTGCCGCCGGACTATTCTGCGCGCTTGCAACTGGTTACATTAAAGAAAACAGTCGCGTCAAAGAAGATGCTGTGATGGGAATTGTGTTTTCGGGCATGTTTGCACTGGGACTGGTGTTACTTACAAAAATAGAAACCGATGTGCATTTGCTGCACGTCTTGTTCGGAAATGTTTTAGGGATAACCAGCGCTGACCTGATTGAGGCAGGTAGCATTGCTACATTATGCTCGTTGGTGATGTTATTAAAGCGTAAAGACCTTATGCTTTATTGTTTTGACCCTGCCCACGCCAGCGTCATAGGGCTGCCCATTAAAATATTGCATTTTGGTCTCTTAACGTTACTGGCATTGACGATTGTCTCATCTCTCAAAGCGGCAGGCATTATTCTCGTAATTGCCATGCTTATAGCGCCCGGTGCTATAGGATTTTTACTCACAAATTCTTTTGATAAAATGCTATTGATCGCGGTCGTAGCGTCAGTATTCTCTTGCATCGCTGGTACAGTCATAAGCTTCCATATCGATGCAGCGACCGCACCATTGATTGTTGTAATACAATCCACTCTCTTTATATTGGCCCTACTAACCAGTAAAAGAAATATACCGCTAAGAATCCAGAAAGAAGTAGCACATGGTAGCTAGCATTAAAGAAAAATCGGATATAGTACTGGCCGATCCTCAAACGCAAGCAAGCTGGTTCGCACGCGTTCGTGAAGCTCATCAAACTGAAACGATAGAAGACTACGTTGAATTGATTGCTGATTTAATTGAAGTGAATAATGAAGCGCGCGCAAGCGACCTTGCTAAGCGTTTAGGAGTTTCTCACCCAACGGTTAGTAAAATGCTCTCCCGGTTGCAAGAAGAAGGGTATATTAAAAGCGAGCCTTATCGCTCCATCTTTCTGACCGATAAAGGTAGAAAACTTGCTAATGAATGTAAAGAACGGCACCAAATAGTTCTCAGGTTTCTCATTCGTTTAGGTGTTGATCCCGAAACGGCAGAGTTTGATGCTGAAGGCATTGAGCATCATATAAGCGCAAAAACACTCAAAATAATGCATGAATTTAAAGCATAAACCTGTGCTCATCACAAAAAAACATCGGTTACTAGGACTGAATTTTCAAAACCCAAAGCAGATTGCATTCAAACATCGCAAAACCGATCCGCAAGATCAACATACTCCGATCCCACTCTTCCATTCATACGATAAGCCAGTGGCCTGATATCGGGTTGGATTTTCCATTAATTTACTGTGAAATTAGTTGTCTTGAAAACAGGGGCTTCATCTAATGCAAAACAATCCTCTATAGCTTTAACTCTTTTTTGAAGTCTTGCACCAGTTGTGCTTTCCAATATTTCACTCAACCCTGAAAGTTCATTAAACAAGTAACCGAATTTCGCCTTCAAATTATAGGCAGCATAACAGTCGGCATTATATTCAATAGGACGCATTTGTTTCCTAGCTGGATAACTATCATTTTGTTCTATGTATTCATAAGCCTTGTAAGCATCGCCTGAATTTAAAT
>JBBKXA010000013.1:0-6196 GCA_037969235.1 Bdellovibrionales bacterium
GTGCGCCCAAAACCTAGAAATGGGGTGGAGAACCACTCCAAATCAACCGTGTTCAACCAAAAAAAGGCGTAAAATCAGTTTTTATTGGAAATCTATCTAAAACTTAGCAATCATGTCAGAAACAGGGCCTTATGCTGAGGTCTCCCACTGTAATTTATAACTTTTATTGTCCTAACTTTAAACAAAAAACGCTTTTTGTAAAGACTACGCAGCCAGCAACAAATTATCGTTTTCTGGAAACAATCTCCTATCCATATCCAGATCAAATGATCCATAAGGCGTAATATGCCCATAGATGAGCGGCGTGAGTGCACGAAAATCTTCTTCTCGCATTTTGTCCATCACTTTTGAGTCTGACAAAACCTGCTGAATCATGATGGTGTTCACATAGACCAGACAGACTTGTAAAAGATGCAAAGACAATATTGATAGCTCCTGTGCTTCAAGTTGGTTCGATGTAATCTCATTGCCGCGAGCAAAAAAGATAAAATCCACAGTGCTGTTGCAGTTTTCCACCACGTTCAGAGCTCCATGAACTTCTCTGCGCATATCCTCCGAATGCAGATACTCGCACAGGAATATGGTTTTTACTGCGCGTCCTAATTCCGCCAATGCCTGATAGGTCGGATGCTGGCGGTTATTGCGAGTAAAACGGTTCAAAATAGATTCCGCACTGGCTGTTCCCTTTTGCAAAGCGGAAGCATATTTCACCATCTGGTCATATTGCTGAGAAATCAAATCCCAGTTGATGGGATGTTTTTTCAACACAGGGGCCAAACTATGAAGTTCCGACCTTATTTTAGAATACGGCAGATAAAGTTTTTGCTGTGCTATGGCCTTTAGCCGCGGCATAAGAGAAAAACCTAGAAGTTCACAAAACGCAAATCCCACTTCGCTCTGGCCGTGGCTATCTACGTATTGTTTTTCAATATCTGCGTCGGTATTATGACGCAGAACGCCTTCAATCATAGCGCTGACTTCCGAAGAAGAACAGCGTTTGAGTTGCGAATGGACACATAGTGAGTTTTTCTCGACATGCCAGTAAACCATAACGCCGCGCCCCTTATAGCGCACATGCCATTCGCTCATCAGGTTTTGATCCCAGGCATGAAGCTTTTTGGAATCTGATGCGCAAGATGTTGTGCTTTCACCCCAGATTTGAGACTTCCGTACTTGCAAAGTTGCATTCACAACCTTGGCAATAGAGGCTTTCAGCCCCTCTTTATTAATATATCGATCCTTAACGTAGCGTAATTCGTCATGCGTAATATTTGCACCGCCAGACAGCACTCGTTTTAAACCGGTATTGGTTCCCAAAGCATATAGAGAAAGAAGCAAGCGCTTTTGTAAAATCTCTCGTGACAGGACTTCTCGGGTACCATAGCTTTTTAAGGGATCTGTAAAATTAATCTGATAGTCGGCTTCCTTTAAAACATCGAGTAGATTGGTCATTGGCCATTGCATCGTCACCTGTGATTTTAGAGTTTTAAGAAAAGCTGGTTCTACTTGTGGCTCTAGAGGCGACACTTTTATAAGGTTTTTGCCGTGTAACCGAATGAACACTTTGTCATTTTTACACAGGCCTTTGTTAAAAGTGCACAGCGCCTTTTCCATGCGGGTTTTTAAGTCGTCGATAAAATTGGCAGCATTGAGTGGCAGCGTTAAATCCTTGTAATAACTATGCCGCTTTCCTTCAAAATCCTGCGGTATATCTTCATCGGGATTACGATAACGACGTGCGCCTTCAACCCATATTTCACGACAGCGCAAACCGTTTCGCAAAGCTCGGAGAACACAGATTTCATAGCTAATCCGGTTGATCTTGCCATCTTCGATCAAAAGCGGGCGCAAGGATTTTGGTACAATACCGGAGATGGGCAGCACACCAACGTTCAAGACCCGTTGTCCAAATTTCAAGCTTTTTAATATTGTGATAGCGTCTATGACAGGCTGATGGTGCTGGTTATTGCAACGGAATTTTAAAACACCTATAATGGGTGGCACCATGCGTCGATAATGACTCTTGTAGGAATTGCGAGCGACTAATTCTATCTGCTCGTTATAAAAAGGACTGCTAATCTCGAATTCTTTAACCAGATCATTGAATGTTTTTTCTCCAATCAGCGGAAACAAAGCGTCTCTAATGGTTGCATCTGGATTTTCAACAGCCGCTTGCGCAATTTTGAAGAGCAATGCTTTTTTCGCGGAAACTTCACGTACACCGCCTGCCAACTCCTTGGTAACCTTGCGTTCGGCCTTAACCTGAATTTTATGGACGACCTGGATCAGCAGATTGGTAATGCCATCCAGAATTTCTTCTCGCCGTTCAAGGCATAGCGCTGCTAACAAAGCATAACGTGTATGATCCTGACGACGGCGCAATTCGCGCACTGGCTCACGTGCACAGCGGTTCCTGTATGTTTGGCGCAGTTTCATCCAGTCGGCGGGAAACAAATCTGACGACAAACCCAGATTATTGATAATCTCCAGCTTGGACAGTTCAACAAAAACACTGTTCAGACAAGGCTTGCCCGGATCATTTTTGAGCAAAACCAAAGGTGCAAACATTTCTTCGGCTCGGGTTTTAAGCAAGGCATCAAGAGCTTGATTATGATGATCATTCAGTTTCACTGCTATGGTTTGATAACGCAAATCTTCAAGGAAGGCTTGAGCAGAATTCAAAATTCGCTCTTCACGCGCCGGAGGTGGGCGCTCGATTTTGTGGACAAAAAACCATTCCCGCAGACAATCTGCCAAAGAGTGATCCAAACTTAAATCTTTTGAAAAACGCTGTGTCAGATAAGATTGTGCATCCTTGTAATCTGGGCTCTTGCATCGCCGAAATTCTGATAATGTCCGAACGTCGGAGCGTATTCGTCAACCTGTTGCATCAAGATTATCATAGTCTGGCTCAATATCATCCGTGATTTCCAACAGCGCTGATAACCGCTTTTTGCCAATATCGGAAATCTCAGCATGGATTACCGGAAAACAACCGTTTTGTTGAAAAAACTTGAGTAAACACGCGCATTTAAGACGGTTTACGCCACGGTATTTGTTCACGATTATCAGCTCTGCTTTTGATAGCGACCAGAAATTATCGTCCAGATGCCCTTTGTCCATGCCCAAAATCTCCTAAAATTTGAATGCGGAGATTATTCTTTAGCATATTTGATCTCATATGACAGCTATGCTCACTTTACCCCTAGCCCAGTGGCAGGAAGTTTGCGTAGGGTAGGGATGTGCGTCAGGCTAACTTTGAAATTGTGCATTTTAGTCTGACAAGACCCACCGGACGCTTACGTCGCAAAATTTAAGGCAGATAGCAAGATGGCGCGACAGGATTCCTATCTCGGACCAATGCGGTGACGGGCGGCTCTATGGGGTTAAAATACGCCCAAGCGTTGCGTTTTTCATCATGATCATTGGCATGATAAGCTTTGTTGACTTGATCAAATGTAAAGAGCAGGAATTGGCCGTCCTTCCATTTCGCGGCTTCCCAGTTATGCACCAATGTCTCTAATTGGAGCGGGCTTTGTACGCCCAGCGCATCAATATCACGCGTTAGGATTGTGCCTTTGCGAATGGCGGTGAGGAATTGTTCGCTGGTCATGCCTGTCTTGTTGCCATGTTCATCCATGCCATATACTTTGCGCAGACGCGAAGTAAAGACATGCCCAGTACGCACCGCGTTTTCGCCTTCGAGATTGCTAAAAGGCGCGGTGTCAATTTCACTCAGCAATAAGGTGCCATTGAGCTTAAAATTTTGCGGGCAATATGGCGCAGGCAGGAGGATAGCGCGGAGCGGCGTTTTACCCATCGCGACCAATTCGGGCATTTGCATCGCATCAACTTGCACGGCGGGAACGTTGAAATTTTGCGCTTGGGATATGCGGCTCATATCACGGGTATTAGCGAGGGGGTAGAGATTTTCGATCGCCAGCATTGTCATTGCATCCATGGATTCGATTTCTTGCCCCGCGCGGCCATAAGCTTTACGTGTAGGCGTAAACACGGTGTGTTTATAACGCTCGGCGTGTTCGTCGGGCATGGGTAGCACGTTGACAACACCGCCGCCATACATGCGTCCTGTTTCCATTTCGCGGAAGATCACTTTTTTCCTGCCGCGTTCAATTTGCTGGCGTTCGCGATGATTGATTTTTGGGACGATCACAAGGCGCGGCGTTAGCTCATTATAATCATATTGCTCTATAGGCTCGCGCAATGCAAAAGCCGGTGCATCAACGACTATAAAATTAGGGTCTTGGTCAAAAGGCACTGAAGTATCGCGATTGATTGTATGTTCGATACACGGCAAAGGCAGGCCGCTTTTAGTGTCAAAACGATCGAGTGTTTGCAGTTTTTTATCAAAAGGAATATTGCGTTTTTGTTGCTTAATCCACGCGCGTCCGCCAGAAAGAATACGCATGCCTTCATCATGGCGCGCTAATCTTTCTATTGCGCCTAGGCCAGGATCGGCGCTGCGTTCTTTGACGTGGGGCGCATGATCGGGGGCGTTGATATTTAAACGATCAATGTCCAACTCTAAAGAACGAAAGGTTTGGGCGCGGTCGGTGGTTGCGCTTTCATTAGGAAAACCATATAGGCGTTCTTGGCGATCTAGTCGATAGAGGCGATAGAGATTGGGCGGTACAAGATGAGCTTTATCGTAATTGACCATCCGTTGTACCAAACGCGCCATGGTGGGGTTTGAGCGCAGAGTATAAAAGCGATAGCGCCAGTCTTGTTTCTCAACAATCTTTTTCATGACTTCTGTCGCGGTTGGCCCTTTACGGTTCTGCGTGCCCACATATTGATTTTGGGCGATTAAAAATTTTGCTTCTATACGGCGTCCTTGGCCATCTACCACATGCGGCATAGCGCCGCGCCCACCCGCATCGATGTCGGGTAATAATAATAATGGTTTGCCCTTAAGTGCCTGACGGGTAAAATTCGTATCCACTAAGCCGTTAACGTAGTTTTCCTGCCATGGGCTGATATATTTATGGGTCAGCAGCATTTCTTCACTGCGCATGGCCACGACACTCATCGCATCGCGAAATGCCACGGCTTCCGCGCGCGTTTCCACGGACAATTTTTTAAATTTTTTGCCCTGCATATAGGGTTTGCCTGTGACAGGGTTTGTGATTTCTGCCATCATTCTCGCGTATTTCGGCGCTTTTTCAATAAAGGTTTTATAGGTTTTGGCGGCGATATTTGCGAATTTATCAATTACGAGTTCTTCTTCCTCATACGTACATTGATCAATGTCGGGATGGTCGGCAAATTCTTCGGCGATATTTTCATTATCGGCGCGATTGGCAACGCCGCATAAATGTCCAAACGCATCGACAATAGAATTATAGAATGTGTCGCGTTCTTTGTTCATGCCTGAATTTATGCATTCGACTATGCCCTCAATGCGTTTGGGACCGCGATTTCCAGCATTCAGGCTTGCGCGTTCCGCATCTCGTTCATTGCGCATAAAGTTAACGCTTCGCTCGCACTGGGCATAGAAATCATCTTCGGGGCGTGTGACGCTTGGGGTGTATTGGTTGAAACGCATGCGTACTTGGCGAATTTCTATGGCGCTACGAATGCGCTCAATCATATCGGGGTTTTCGACAATGGTGTGGCAATTTGCCATCATATGGGCAAGCTTGTCATTATAACGTGCGCCTTGAGATGTGCGTGTGCGAACGTCTTTGAAGTAAAAGGCAGGCGGTATGGTGTTTTGTGATTCAAGGCGGATCACTCGATCGGGATCGCGTGCCTCTTTATCCATGAGGGCTACCCAACCTTCGATGTCCAAATTTTTATGTTCTTCCAAATTGCCCAATGTGTTGATTAAGATTTCGCGCCCGTTATCGCCAAGTTGGGCATCGTCACCCAAACGGAAATACGGTGCGTCGTCATGGCGCAATCCGCGATCACGCGTTGGGAAGTTATGGATTGGCAACTCTTTACCATTTGAATCGGAACGCGATAAATAAATTTTGCGCTCTTTTTTATCTGTTTGCCGAACAGTATTGCTGAAAATCCAAGGGTCTTCATGCATGGCTTTAGTCATGAGACCTCGTGTCACCAAAGAATCCTGTAAACCGCCATGATCGAGCGCTGGATCGTGACGGGATTGATCAAGGGGGCTCGCATAGCCAGGGCCGTGCATCAAGGCATTATTGGCAAAGAAATTTTG
>JBBKXA010000014.1:0-3792 GCA_037969235.1 Bdellovibrionales bacterium
AATTAAAACTCTTGTCAAATTAAAGATTTATTAATATTTAGGTTGAATAAATAAAAATTAGATATTATAAAAATAGTCACTGCTTAAACTAATAAAAAGGTAACCTAATATTATGAGTAAAAGTTCGAGATATTCATCAGCTAAAAGTTATAATTCTTCACAAATTCACCATTCCCATTCTAAAAAATCCGCTAACGAAGTGAAAATCGCTTTCAGTAATGAGGGTATTGATCCGCATTATGTGGTTGAGAACACTGCTTTGGCGCAAAAGCTAGGTGTTGAAGATGTTTTAGGTGCATCCGCTGTTGCGGTTCGTGACAATGTGAGCGGTGGTGAAGTTAAAGATTCATACTACGTTGAAGCAGGCCCATTTTCTGTTCAACCTGGCGGCACAGTAGATGCATTTTATTTCAAAAACCCGTATTGCTTTGGGTATAAAGAAAATTATTTCTTCACAGCATCTGGATGGAATGAAGTTAAAGATATTTCTGTAACGGTTGCGGGGGGAAATTCTACCTTTTTCTCAGCTAACAATTTCGTTCATGCCGACATGGATTTTTCACAAGTTAAAAATAACGTGTTTCTAAAAGTAACTGACGCCAAACGCGGCAATTACGTTACAGGAAATGGTGATGATATCATCAAAATTACCTTAGCCACCAATGACACGGATGACCTTGGCTGGGATGATTTTCACAAAATCAAAACAGGCAATGGAAATGATAAAGTCATTATTCGCCAAGGCGATGAAAGCCTAATCGGTGAAACCGAGGTCACATCTGTTGATGGCCAATTGACCAACGTCGAAGCTTATCTTGGCAACGGCCATGACTATTTTTCAGCGCTAGGCGTTTATTCACATGACACTGTTGATGGTGGCAAAGGCAATGATAGGCTCTATGGCGGCGGCGGTGACGACCATCTTATCGGCGGTAGTGGTAGAGATAAACTATATGGCGGCGAAGATGACGGAAGCGCGATGCTGTTAAGTGCAGGAATGTATGAACTGATCCAAAGCGGAGACCTCTTAGAAGGCGGAAAGGGCAAAGATACATTCCATTATAAAACTGGTGACGGCTTTGATCATATCCTTGATTTTGGTAACAATGATGACCTAGCATTGCTGCTTGGTGATGGCGATAGCTATGCGAACGAAATAGCAACGCTACAAACCTCAGGCGGTGATTTGCAAGGCACAATGATCACAATTAACGGAGAAGCCGCAGTTTTTTTAGAGGATTACTTCAATACGCCTGATATTCTTGTGTAAGAGCAATATATGTTCAATTTAAAAACCCCCTTTGAAAATTTATCAGGGGGTTTTTTGTAAAAATTATGATTTTAGTTCGATATGCTTTATCAGCCCAGCAGTTGAGGCATTGAGAAGCTTATTCTCATTTTTATCGATCATCGCTTTTTCAATTTCAACAGCGTTTAATTTTCCCAATTCAACGCCCCATTGATCAAAGCTATTAATATCCCACACGATACCTTGAACAAAGACTTTGTGCTCGTAAAGCGCGATTAACATGCCTAAATGATAAGGATTAAGCGTATCGAAAATGAATATTGAGCTTGGGCGATTGCCTTCGAAATTTCGATACGGCTCGCTTTTGTTCGCATGCCCCTGCATTAATGCATCACTTTGCGCCAACGCATTAGCAAGGAGTTTTGTATGATTATCACTATGTTCATGATTAGCCCGTGCAAACATGATAAAATCCGCAGGTATGATTTCAGTGCCTTGATGTAAAAGCTGCATAAAAGTATGTTGCGCATTTGTGCCCGCCTCACCAAAAACAATACCACTCGATGCGTAAGCTAAAGCATCCCCATTTTTTGATACGCCTTTGCCATTCGATTCCATCTCAAGCTGTTGCATATAAATGGGAAGTTCCCGTAAGCCATGCGAATAGGGCAGGACAGCTTGCGCGCTGAGCCCCCAGAAATTGCGATACCAAATACCGAGCATCGCCATGATAAGCGGGATATTTTTTTCAAACGGAGCGTTTTGAAAATGCTCGTCCGCCGCACGCGCACCTTCAAGTAGTGACTTGAACGCATCAAAGCCATTTGCTATAGCAATCGGCAACCCGACCGCGCTACAAATTGACATACGCCCACCGATCCAATCACGAAGGGTTAGAATATTGTTGTCAGTAATACCAAAATCTTGTGCGGCTTCAATGTTACTCGTAATCGCAATAAAATGATCGTTTATGTTTTGAACATTGGAATTATCATTTAGCCATTCTTTTACGAGTTGTGCATTCGCTAAGGTTTCAGGCGTTTTAAATGATTTAGAAGATATAATAAAAAGAGTATTTTTAGGTTCTAGGCCTTTTAATCGCTGCGCCAACGCCCTTGCATCCATGTTGGATATAAAATACATATTTGGCCCATCTGATCTGCTATTCAATGCTTTGTAGGCCATGCGTGGGCCAAGGTCAGAACCTCCAATACCAATATTTACAACATCTGTAATTTGCGGATTTTTGCGGATTTTCTCGGATAATATGCGCATCCTCTCTAATGTACTAGTTACATACTCGCTAACATTCTCACCATCTATCACCAAATCCTTATCACACGACCCACGCAAAGCCGTATGAAGAACGGCACGGTTTTCGGATTTGTTTATTATATCTCCTGCAAACATCGCATCACGGTGCTGTTCTAAGTCACATGCTTTGGCAAGGGCGCAAAGTTTATCCATCGTTTCATCGGTAATTTTATGTTTAGAATAATCGAATACGCACCCCTGAATACCAATGCTAAAATTATCAAAACGCTGAGTGTCGTTTTTAAATAAATCCTGTATTCGTGTAGCTGACATTTCGTTTTGATGTGCTTGCAATGCTATCCACTGCGGCATGTTTTGTCTGTTCGGCATTAGGCAAAGACCTTAGTTATTTTATTGTTCAGTCTATGTAACATCTTAAGAAATGGAAGCAAGTGCCATATTATAAAAGCAAATATAAGATTCTGGCAATGTCGCAAAGTTTAATTTTGGCTCAGGAATCATTAAATCTATCATATGACGATGGCTGCGGTTCGCTCCAAATGTGTTGCATCTATCTGGGATTGCTCGAGAACACCTCATGCAGTGAATATTTTATCATACACGCCCATACGCATCTACTGTACGAAACGATTATAAGCGGCTCATGCGGATTATAGTCACGCGGTGCATCACGCCATATCAAGCCGCGTTTTAAAACATGAATAATGCCGCTGATCACACGCAAACCGTCTGCCCGCGGAAAGCCCGAAACGCTAGCGCCTAACTTATTTTAAATCAGGTTTAGGTCCCTAAAAATTAATCTAGTTGAATTAATCAACACAAATTTATAATGGATTTACATTATATATAAGTTCTGGAATTCCGTGTGCACTGTTGCCTCCTGTGTTAGCATCTAGTACTCTTACGGCGGTCCTTCCTAATTCTTCTCCTCCACTCATAAACTTTTCATAGGTGGCACTTAAGCTACGGGTTTCAATTGGTGCTCCATCATTATTGAAGCTTTTGGCATTTGCTGAAATATCACAAAACACTCCTAGCTCACCAAATGAAGTTATAATTGCGGAACTTTTTTCTTCATTCCCACTAGCTGGCTGTCTTGAGTCTGCTGTTACATTGGATTGACAACTCGTGTTTATAGTTTCTATTACACAATTACCTGCACTATCTTCGTAAGTCACTTCACACATCATATCCACAGAGGTTTCATGCAAAAATGCTGTGGACGGATTGGTACATATAGCTCGGGCAACTACGCTAATGGTTTGCTC
>JBBKXA010000015.1:0-3140 GCA_037969235.1 Bdellovibrionales bacterium
CAAGCCCATGCGGATACCTTCTACATCTTGACTACAACTCGCCCAGAGTTCAGACATGCTGTTTGCTGTGTTATATTTTGGTTTATCTTTATATGCCATGCCAACCTTATAGCAAATAAAATTTCTAATTACAATATAATTCGTGACCCTTTGGGCGTTAGTGTTTATCTTAAGCGTATGAATCGGACACCAGATATTGTGATTTTTGGCGCAGGGATTGCGGGACTTTGGGCGCATAATCGTTTTCGAGCTTTAGGGTATAACAGCTTATTGCTGGAGGCGCATGCAATTGGCGGCGGGCAAACGTTCGCTTCTCAGGGGATTATTCACTCTGGCTTAAAATATGCATTTGCCGGCAAAGTGAACAAGCTGGCGCAGAGTATCTCGGCTATGCCAGATCTGTGGCGCGCGGCTTTACAGGGCTTGGGCGATGTTAATTTAAGCACGGCGACAGTGAATGCACATAGCCAGCAATTGCTTATCCCCTCAGGTTTTATGGGTGGGTTGGTTAATCTGGTGACGCAACAGGTTTTGGGCAATGGGGCGCATGAAATTAAAACGACCGAATGGCCAGCGGGTTTGAAATCCAGCGGTTTTAAAGGGCGCGCCGTTTTTATGGGCGAGCCAGTGTTGGATGTTGAAAGCGTATTGCGCGCTTTGGCTGAGCCGTACAAAGACAGCATTCGCAAAATTGATACGCCTGATGATCCGTTTGGTTTTTTAGGGCGTCACAATATACACGCAAAGCATATTATCTTCACCTGCGCGGGATCGAATGCAGAAATTGCCAAGGCTCAGGGGCATGATGAGGGATTGAAAACGCAAATGCGGCCTTTGCTTCAAGGGATGCTTTGCCCTGCCCCGTTTGAATTATATGCGCATCTGGTTGGGAAATCGGATAAGCCTATATGTTCGATTACCACGCATAAAAAATCGAACGGGGAGTTGGTCTGGTATTTTGGCGCGAGTGTTGCGGAGCGCGAAAAAGAGGCCGACCCGCGCGAGGTTTATGATGGGGTGAAAAATGCATTTGCGAAATATATGCCGCATGTGGATTTATCGGATGTTCAATGGGCGGTGCTTCCGATTGATCGAGTTGAAGGCAAATCGGACGTGGATGGGTGGATGCCCGATACTCCGACCATTCATAGCGTTGAAAACGCGCATTATTGCTGGCCGACGAAGTTAACGTTTGCGCCGCTTTTAACGGATCGTCTTTTGGAAAAAGTTGGAGAGCCTTCGCACAATAATTGCGATTGGGCCGATTTGGAAAATGTGGGTTACGCAAAAGCCCCTTGGGATAAGGCAACATGGACAAAAATCAGCTAGGCGATACAGGTATTTTGGTTTCAAAGATTGGGCTTGGCACTGTTAAATTTGGGCGCAATCAAGGAGTAAAATATCCAAGAGGGTTTGACTTGCCGGATGAGGGAGCGCTTGCGGAATTGCTTTCGGCGGCTAAGGATTTGGGCATTAACACGCTTGATACTGCACCGTCTTATGGTTTGAGTGAGGAGCGGCTGGGGCGGTTATTGCTCGGCCAGCGTGATGATTGGGTGATTGTCGGGAAAGTTGGTGAGGAGTTTAATGACGGGGTGTCACGTTATGATTTCACACCTGAGCATTTTGAAATGAACGTCACGCGTTCCTTAGCGCGACTGCAGAGCGATTATATTGATGTGTTATTGGTGCATTGTGATGACCATGATGCTCAGAATTTATCCGATGATGTGATTGCCAAAATGATGGAGTTTAAAGATCGCGGAATTGTGCGCGCTATCGGCGCTTCGACCAAAAGCGTTGAAGGCGGTCTGCGCGCGTTGGCGCATATGGATGTGGCTATGGTCGCATATAATCCCGATTATCGCGATGAAGAAGCGGTAATTGATTATGCGACGGAGCATAATAAGGGCGTGATTTTGAAGAAAGTTTTGAGTAGTGGCCATAGCCGAAACCCAGCGGCGGCGCTTAAATTCGCGTTATCCCGCGACGGGGTGGATAGTGTCATCGTCGGTACGCTATCGCCTGCGCATCTGCGTGCGAATGTTAGTGCGGTGTGAAACTTCTTGCAATAATCACCACTGCTGTGCAATATGCAAACATGCCACCCTTAATTAATAAAACTGTTAAAGCTTTAGCTTTCTTTCTGACGAGCCTATACGCATTACTAGCTGTTATTTTATTAAAAAACACGATATTTAATCAGATGGATATTCCTGATGATTACAATAATTTTAAAATTGCTGAAAATTTGGATGAATTTTTTCATTATTTATCCAATCATGAAATTGGTCCAGGCAGTGGGGTGGACGCTACAATTCCAATTCAAACAGCTTTGGAATCTTTAGACTACGATATTGGCAATTGTGGAAGTGACGGCATTTATGGCGGCTATACAATTAATGCGGTATACAAATATCAAACAGATCATAATATAAAACCGACAGGTTTTGCTTCTGGCGAAACAGTGCTAAGTCTAATGAACAGCCTTAAGGCAGACCAATCCGCTTACGATACCACTTACGAGAAACTCATCAAACCTTTCCATGATAGCGCACCAACTCTTTTACTCGCAGATTTGGATAAAGTCATTAACACGACAAACCTTAGTGTTATATTTAGACCTGATGCGTTAACGAAAGCGTTTTATGAGGCTCTTAAAAACGACGCTCGGATAAATGCAGCACAAATGTTATTTAAAGGATGCGCAAGCCTTGATCTACAAGATGCCTTTCGTCACACCGATAGTATGTTGCGCATAGCAAAACTGAGTGGGGGTTGGGCGGCGATTAAAATCGGCGATATGCGAGAAAAAAGTGAATTTAACGGTTATCCGCTTTTCCTTATGGATATTTATAACCATAGAGCCGCAATAACGCTACTTAAAAATTATGAAGAAGCTGGCCTTGATACCAGCAATAATCTTGAGCTTTTTCAAAATGGTATGGAAGAAGGACGCTTTATATTAACCCCTTTTCCCCTTGTGCCCCTAGAAAGTTAGACATTTATTCTGACGGCGTAACTTTTATTTTTGTGATTTGGTGGCGTTGGCGGCGAACGATGTCGAAGCGGAAGCCGTGGAAAATGAAGCTTTGGCCGATTTCAGGGATGATTTGAGCTTCGTGGAGGATTAGTCCGGC
>JBBKXA010000016.1:0-44069 GCA_037969235.1 Bdellovibrionales bacterium
AAAATCGCGGCGATCAAACATCTCCCAGACTATGAAGCGTTTTTTAAATTTTTCGGTCACGCCGATGATAAGGTGAACATCAAAAATTACGATGAATATATCGCACCGCATCTTGATAAATTTTCGCGTGATTATTGGGAAGGTCGCCGGATTTTTGGTGGGCGGCGCATTAATTACTTCACAAAAAACCTGTATCAATTTGGGCTTTTGGGGCGTTTTATTTCAACTGTGCATATTTTATCTAAAATTTATGGCGTAGATCCTAGTGAAATTTTGGATGCCAAAACGCAAGAAGAACAAGGCGAGATTTTTGACCGCACATTAGGACCAATCTTCGATAAAAAATTCGTACGTTTTATTTGTAACATGCCGCCAGCGCTTTATGGACTTGGTATTCCGCCTTCGCAGTTTGACGAGTTAAAAGGTGATGCGGAGATGGCGGACGTTTTGAAACATCGCTTGCGTCGTTTAGCTGTTGATTTTCCGATTGATGAGAATTATTTTGCTTGGCAAGCCTTTGGCCGCCATTACGATTTTGCCTATAAAAAGGCCGTGCCGCGTTATTTAAAAGAAAAGCATTATGAAACGCTTAAGGCCAACGCCGATAAGGTTGAAGTGCATCACACCACAATTACAGGTTTCCTTCAGGCTCAGCGCCCTGATACGCTTGATTGCTATGTGTTTTTGGATGCGCAGGATTGGATGAACGATGAACAGCTCAATACATTATGGACCGAAGTGGCGCGTACTTCGCGCAAAGGCGCACGAGTAATTTTCCGCACCGCAGGAGTGGAATCGCCGCTGGAGGCCGCGTTATCACCTGATACCAGAAGCCAGTTTAAATATGACCCTAGCTTATCGGAAATTGCCGTTGCGAAAGACCGTTCTTCAATTTATGGCGGCTTTCATATTTATAATTTTACCGGGTCATGAATTACAAAACCCAAAGCAAAAGCGAGCAAGATACTAAAGCGCACATGGATCGCATGTATCGGTGGACGCGCCATGTTTATGATTTCAGCCGCAAATATTATCTGCTCGGGCGCGATTGCTTGATTAATGATTTGGATGCTAAAGCAGATGAACATATATATGAGGTGGGGTGCGGAACAGCGCGCAATTTGATTAAAGCTGCCAATCGCTATCCTGCCGCGCATTTTTACGGGTTGGATGCATCGGAGGAAATGCTGAAAACTGCGCGCGTTGCGGTAGATAAAAGCGGCGAGCCAATAACACTACAACATGGGTTTTCGCAAAGCTTCGTGCCGGAAAATAATTTGGCCAAAATATTTTTCTCCTATTCACTGTCCATTATTCCGCCTTGGCAGGAATCCATTGATCACGCCCTTGCGCTCTTGCCGAGCGGCGGGGAAATTCACATTGTTGATTTTGGTGCAATGGATGGCTTACCTTCGTTTTTGCGCCGCTTTATATTTGGTTGGCTCAAGGTTTTTCACGTCTATCACAAGCCTGAGATATTAGCTTATTTAAAAACTCTGGCTGAAGACGGGCGCGGCACTTTGGAAGTTGAGCATCTATACCGTGGATATTCTTTCCTAGCAAAGTTTGTAAAAGCCTAAACCAATTTATGCGCTTGTAGTTTTTGAAACATAGCGTTGTCAATATTGGCGGGGGGGTTATCTTTACCGATGATCCAATTATATAGATTGGGGTCATTTTCCTGCAACAAATCTTCGTACACGCGCAATTCCTCCGCGCTAAAATCCGGAACATGTTTCTTCGCAAAAGAGCCCATCAACAAATCCATTTCTTTCGTCCCGCGATGTTCGGAGCGAAAGATTAGTTTTTTACGCTTATTCATCAGTTCATCATTCATGCTCGTTTTTATCACTTATTTTACGCTATCACCAAGATATTTATCAAGGCGCAACGTCGATTTCGTTGTTTGTGTCAACGGGTTTTGCTGCATGCATGGAAGCTGGCCTGAATTGATCTGAAGCTATGTATTGTGCGACTACGCCCCAATCCTCTTTCGTCATGATTTTGTCCATAGCCTCGCTCAACCTTGGGTTTAGCATTGATGGCTCTATAGATACGTAACCACGCGTAGTTAATGATCTTGAAAACAGTTTCGACAATCCTGTTTTCATTGATGCGCCATTACTTTCCTCCACAACAGATACCCGTAATTGCCCCTGTTTTGTGGGATTGGGCTGAATGAAAAAATGAATGTTTTCTATTTCAATATGGTGGTCGCCATTGTGCGCGGCTAAAACTTGATAATCAGATCGAAAAGGTTCGGCGCTAAAATGAATGTGTTTTGATAGAGATGTTTGCGTCACGCTGGAAGCACGGGCAAGGCCCTTTTTCCAATCGTTCAGATACGTGTGTGCTTTATTGACAAAACTTATGACCAATTGTTGTGTTTGAGCTTCAGCTTGTGTTTGATTTTCCATTTATATTCCCTGTTTATTTTATGTTTAAACGTTGTTTTTATAACAAGTGTGGTGACGTTATACCAGATATAAAAGATTTGATATTTTAGTTGTGGATATTTAATAATGAAAACACTTTATATCCGTATAATAATTTGGTAAAAGTAAAAGAAAAAACAGGGAATAATCATGTCAACGCGTGAAAAAGCATACTACTGGATGTCTGAATTTGCTATTCGTCGATACATCCGACGGCAAGAGCAAAAACCTGGCGTTGACAATGACCTTGTTTTGTCGCTTGCATATCTTGCTGCAAATAACGGACTCAATGCACAGCAAACCGAAGATTTGTTTTATGGTGACGAACATGCACAAACTGTCGTTGGCCAGCATTTTTCTGACGATCCCCATATGAGCTGTGATTAATTCTAAAATAACTGTTCCCGCCGTATAACCCCTGCATTATAGTGACGCATGGCTAAACGCGATTTCCGATATCACCGTCCTCTTTACTCTCGTCCACACGCGCCAAAAAGCGTGCAGAAGGTGAAATGGCGCATATTGCCCATAATATGGTTGGCGATCAAACGCACCTCCACGGCCATTGGATTTTTGGTGCTTATAAATATTATCCTTGCGATATTCGTATATCCTGCGCTTTTTAGCTCTCAAACTGCTGCACCCGCGCTTCCTGATGAAATGGTTTTATATATGAAATTCGAAGGTGGGTTTTTGGAAACGCCAGCGACCGCCAGCCTATCTGACCCATTTGCGGGCAGCGCATTAACCGTGCGCGATATCACCTCCAGCCTTGACCGCGCCGCAAATGACACGCGTGTGCAAGGCATAATCGCGCGTATGAATGACGGCAATTTTAACATCACGCAAGTTGCGGAAATACGCATTGCGCTCAAGAAATTCCGTCAAAGCGGAAAATTTGCGCATATTTATTCCTCATCCTATGGTGATGGCGCGGGAGGTATGAGCCGTTATTATCTCGCCTCCGCATTTGATGAGATTTGGATGCAGCCGCTTGGCATTGTGTCCATTACAGGATTAGGCGCGGAGGTGCCGTTTTTCCGTGAAACGATGGATAAGATAGGCGTCGCGCCACAATTTTTTAAGCGTAAAGACTACAAAACAGCTTATGAGAGTATGACCGATAAGCAAATGAGTGCACCGAATCGCGAAATGATGACGCGTATGGTAAACGATATCAAAACGGAGATCTTGTCCACGATTCCAGAAGAACGCGGAATGAGCGTAGCACAATTTGAAGCGTTGGTTAATCAGGGTTTATTCACCGCGCCAGAGGCTGAAAAAGCAGGTTTAATCACTAAAGGGGATTACGGCGATATATTGCTTGATAACATTGCCGAAAAACTTACAGGTAAGCGCGACTTTGAAGAATTAAATATGGTTTCATTCGAAAGCTACGCTGCTGATTTTAAGAAAAAAGGCCATTCTGGGATCGCTCATAAAAACAAACCTAAAGTCGCATTGATTTACACCACTGGGGCGATTATGCCGAGCAGTGATGGGGGCGGTATTGGTGCGATTAGTGGCGGCGTGGCGGCGGCGGATAAAATTGCACCCGCAATTTTAATGGCCTCAAAAGACGACGATGTTAAAGCCATTATTTTGCGCATTGATAGTCCCGGCGGATCACCTGCGGCGAGTGAAAGTATTTTGCGCGCCGTTGAAAAAGCCAAAGAACGGGGCAAGCCTGTTATTGTTTCTATGGGTGCGACTGCGGCTTCTGGTGGTTATTGGGTTGCGGCTTACGCGGACAGGATTTTCGCCTTGCCCACTACGCTTACTGGCTCCATTGGCGTGGTTGGCGGTAAGTTTGTGTTTAATGATTTATTTAAAAAGCTTGGTGTGAATTGGGAAGAAATCACATGGGGGCGTAATGCCAATATGTGGTCGGTTAATACTCGTTTTGATGCAGGTGAAGCCGAACGTATGAATGCCATGCTCGATAACATCTATGATAATTTTGTCGCACGCGTCGCCAAAGGGCGGAATATGACACCCGAAGCAGTTGACAAAATCGCAGGTGGACGCGTTTGGACAGGCCGCAGTGCCCTTAAAGTTGGACTTGTTGATGAGCTTGGCGGTCTTGATGCCGCAATGGATTATACCGCGACAACTTTGGGCAAGCAAAATGGTTCTGAATTAGCTATTCTGGTCTATCCCAAGCCTAAAACAACGATGGAACAAATCTTTGAATTTTTAGGCACGCAGACAAAAATGGCGGGCGTGATGCAAAATAATCTCGCGATGCAGTCCCATATTCTTGATGCTGTAAGCCCTGTGACCGATGCTTATATCATGCAAAAAGATGCTAAAAATTATATGACTTACGCGCCATTGGAGTTGCAGTGAAGAACTTATCTATTTTTTATTTTGCGCAATGGCCTTGGGGACGTTGAACATTTTTTGCAACATCTCTAATAAGTCTTGATACGTTAGCAAGATATGGTGAGGGCCATAGCCTTTTTCTATCACCGCAATTGCAGCATTTACGCCATAGGCGATCGGCAGAATTTTACACGGCAATAATTTTGATGCGTTTTGTACGGCGCTGACGTCTTTGTGTCGGTCACCGATATGCCAGATCACATCGCTGGGCTTTAAATTAACGTTCAGTTTGCTCAATGCTAACAAAATACCTTCGGGGTTGGGCTTAGATTTTGCGACGTCTTCACGAAAAATGGTGACGGGGAAAAACTCTTTCAAGCCAAATTTCTGAACTATATCATCGCCATAACCTTTGCCTAAGCCGTTACTAGCCAACGCGAGCGTTACATTATTATCTTTTAAAAAATTCAATACGCCCAAAACGCCAGGGCAAGGCTCCACCAACAAATCGACAGGCTTGCGTCTTAATTTATGCAGGGCTTTGTGAACGATAATCGCTTTTGATTTGCGAACTGGCTCGTCGGGGAAATTTAAATCCAGCGGCCCTTGGGCTTTGCGTTCGAATATCCACGCCCAAAGCCGCGAAACTTTAAACACCACATTGTCCAAAAACTCCATAAAGCCGAGCAATTTGGGGTTTAAATGGCGTACAGTCGTGCCATCCATATCAAAAATTACAATTGTGGGCTTTGGCAAAGGTGTCATGCGCAGATCATGCCATTAAGTGCCTTTTAGGGCAATGGCTTATAAGTTTTAAGAAAAAGCTTGCAGTTTTCGTAAATATTTCCTATATATACATATTATTAAAAATGGGCGTAGATGTATGATTAGTAGAGAAGAGAATTTAAGCGAAACATTTGAAGGCGCTCCTCACATTTCACCGGAAGAAAAAGTTGCGGCGAAGCAAAAAGGTCAACGATTGCAAGCTGAGTTTGTTCGCACTTTTTTTAAGGAGAGCTTAAATTCTAGCGGGATGGCTTTGAAAGGTGTTCGCAATGGTTGTGTCATGGCGTGGAATTACCAAGATCCGCCGCATGAAAGGGAAAATATAAATAACTTGTATAAAGTCGTTGATTCTCAAGCATTTGATAAAGACACTAATAAAACATTTAAAGAAGCAGTCTTATTTAGCGAATTGTTAGATAAGAAACATCTAACTGCGCTCAATGAAACATTAAATGATTCTGAATTTATGAAGGATCATCCGCTAATCCAACGTACTTATAAAAGTCGTATGGCCGCTATTTCGACAATTAATAAGCTAACCTTCTCTATTGCTTTCAAAGTCCTTCGCACACCCAAATTAGGCATACCTCTAATTGCTGCTGGATGGTTGGTTGGGGCTATTTTAGGTCACCATATCGTAGATGGTGTTGGGAACGGTTATAAAGCGACGAAATCATTTCTTGGTGAATATGTGGGAGAAAGAATCTCTAACATATACAATAAAGCGGCCAGTACAGAGGGCGGAATTGCAATGGGTGAGCTTGTTTACGAGGTTTCTGAAGCGTCGAAATTTTATACAGAAAACGCGATAGCTTCTACACCGATCCTTAAAGCCGCTTATGATTGGGTAAAAAAAGAAAGCCCCCCCTCTCCTAGCCCCTATACTCTTGTTGATTTAGCGCAAAAAAATCCAGATGATACACAATCTGTCCCCGATGTTGCCTAAGGAAGAATAATGACTGAAGATAAAGAACAAAAAAACCTACCCGCAGAAATCCATGAAGATTTAAAGCGGATGGAAAATGATGATCCTTCGCTTTTTGAAAAATTGAAAGACTTTGCGCAATTGTCATTACATGATGTTGAAAACGCTTCACAAGTTGTTCAAGATAAAACGCGAAAGCTTGCTGATGACCTTTATAACCATCCATCTCTTGATAAATATCCGCGAGTACGCGAAAGTATTTCTGGCGGCAAAGACGTTGGCGGTAAAGTCCTCAAATGTGTTGCGTTAATCACGTTTTTTAAGCCGTTATCGGTTATATTAATCGCTAAATTAGTGGGCGTAGGTGTTTTGACAGGCGCAGCGTTGGGTAAGGAAAGCAAAATCTTAACACGATTAGCAGGTGTTTTTTCTAAAAGTAGCCAAACGCTTCAAGACACTGGCACACCAAACAAAGAAGTTTCCCCCGACGATGCTAAAGCCCCCGACGACCCAAACTTGGGACTATAAAATTGCTATAAAACCTGATAGCCGCGTTGGCTGGCTTGGGATAGAGCGTCGTTTAAAAAACCGATTACTTTTTCCAATTCAATAGATTCTACGGCGACATCATGTCCCATGCACGCTTGAATATTTTCTGCGCTCAGCGCTGCAATGCCTTGATTAATGTCACCGTAATCTTTGACGATCTCCGCTGCCGCGCCCAGTTGCCGCTCTAGCGCTAACTCCCCTCCCCGAGTGGCATTCACCTGCAGATGTTTGACCGCTTTTTGGAATTTATCCATTAGGTTCATATTTATATTCCTGTTCAAACTCTTTTCTTTTGTTATAAGCCATCAATCATAAGACCGCAAGCGTACGATCAATCTTGCTTTTTATCTGCGCGCGGGGCATGATGCGCGGATGAAAAACGAAGTTGACAAGGTTTTGAGCGCCGATAAGAAAGAGCCACCCCAAAAACGCACATTGGGTATGCGTTTGCGTGGTTATTTGCTAACGGGCATTGTTGTTACCGCTCCAATCTTTCTCACAATTTATCTCACCTATGTATTTTTAAGTTTCGTTGATAAACATGTAACTAAGCTTTTCCCTGATGCTTGGTATTACGGGCTTTATGGCGGCACGACTATTCCAGGTCTTGGCTTACTGGTTGCTATTGCATTTTTCATTTTTGTTGGTTGGTTTGCCAAGAATTTCTTTGGTCGCCTTATTATCCGTATTTCTGAATATATAGTGGATCGCATGCCGGTCATTCGCACTATTTATTCGGCAATCAAGCAAGTTTTCGAAACAATCATGGCGAGCAAATCACAAGCATTTCGTGAAGCTGTAATGATGGAATATCCGCGTAAAGGCGTTTGGTCAATCGGGTTTGTGACAGGGAAAACTGAAGGTGAAGTGCAACGCGTGACATCAGAAGAAACTATCAATGTTTTTGTACCTACGACACCCAACCCCACGTCTGGGTATTTGCTATTTGTTCCGAAAAAGGAACTGGTATATTTGGAAATGAGTGTTGAAGAAGCGGTGAAATTGGTTGTAAGTGCGGGGATTATTACGCCGCCTGATCGCGGGATAACTACAGATAAGACCTCACCAAAAGTCAAAAAAAAGAAATAAGTATTTAAATTATGAGTTTAAGCGAAGATATTAAATCTATTCAACGCCGTGACCCCGCTGCGCCAACTTTTTGGGAAGTTGCGTTTGGATATAATGGTTTTCACGCTCTTATATTCCATCGCTTTTGCAAGATGCTTTGGGGTATGAAACTTTTTGCGCTTTCTCGGTTTTTTGCAAATATCGGGCGCATATTCACAGGTATAGAAATTCACCCCGCCGCGAAAATTGGTAAACGATTATTTATTGATCACGGTACGGGCGTAGTGATTGGGCAAACAGCTGTGATTGGTGATGATGTGATCATCTACCACGGCGTCACTTTGGGCGGCGTGGGGCGCAGTGATGAAAAAGGTTTGAAGCGCCATCCTACCGTTGAAAATGGCGCAATGATCGGATCTGGCGCGCAAGTGCTTGGGGATATAACAATAGGAGCAAAGGCGAAAATAGGCGCTAATTCCGTTGTCACGCAGGATATTCCCGCGGGTAAAACCGCGTTGGGCATTCCGGCGCGCGTAATTGGCGGCGATGATACGGCGCGTGGTTACGGCATGCCCAGCCGCGCGGAGATGCAAGACATTACCTTCACGATTGATTGCATCGTGCGGGAGATGGGCGCGATTAAAAAAGAGCTTAAAATGGCAGATGCTGTTTGCGTGAAGCCGAAGAAATTGGTTAAGAAAAAATAATCACATTAAGGAGATTTAAATGAAAACATTTATAATTATATTGATATTTATATGTTACCCATTCACCGCACATGCGCAAAACATGAGCGCCGGTAGTCTGATACAAAGCGGCTGTAATTCTTATATGGAAGGCAATGATCCGAAACTGGCTATACAAGCTTGGATTAAGAATAGTGGAATTGATGGCAGCAAAGAAGCACTATCACAATCGAATATTTTGACACAAATCCAAGATTTTTATGGCGCTTTCGAAGGGTGCGATATTATTAAGGAACATGATATCTCTACGCGTACAAAATCTATATTGCTGGTGATGAATTATGCAAAAGGCGCACTTTTTGCCAATTTCTTTGTCTATAAAAATGCTGATGAGCAGTGGTTAACAACCTCTTTCGATTTCCAAACAAAAGCGCAATTGATTTTTCCAAATGATATTGTTTTTGGCGCAGATTAAAAAAGAATTAAAATGGCGGATGCTGATTGCGTGAAGCCGAAGAAATTGGTTAAGAAAAAAGTTAATGCAAAAAATTAATTAAAGTTACACCTATTACATTATCCATGACCACCGTACGGATTCCAGAGTTCATCGTCACTAAGCTCAACCTTATAATAAATTGCGCCTACGGCTTCACGAGCAGCTTGGTATCTTTCAAGTTTGCGTGTAATTTCGTCTGTATATGTATACAAGCCAGAGTTAATGTTGTGCGGATTACGGCTACTTTCGATGTTGAATTTTGATGCAATGCATGACATGGCACTTAACAAAGCACGCCTGCTATTATCCATTTCAACAACCGCTTTAAAAGCATCTTTCGTTTTTTTCTGTGTAGATGAAGAAGCTTGGCTAACAGCATTGAAATGGCTTGGTTTATATTGATCCGATATTTCTGTGACCATTTCCTGATCGATATTACGGCAATCATTTATATTGAGCCTCGCGGCGTCAAAGACGCGAAAAAAGGCTTCTCTTTGTAATTGTGGTTTAACGATTTTTCTTATCTGTTCTATTTCTTCTTCAATATTAGACAGGCGAGCCAATTTGATTTTTGGAAAATCGGCAGCGTGTTGTTCTCGTGTATCATCATCAATCTTATAATCCCTTAAGACGAAGCGAATCTTGCTGTTCAAAAAGAATGCGTGATGATCAAATTGAGAATGGTAATTTTTTGAGAGTGTTAAATAATGATTATCGGAATTGGTAAGATTGTCCATATCCTCTGGAAGTATTTCGAATAGCCGCTTTCCTTCTCTCAACAGCATGTTCGCTTCGTCGAGTAGTTCGAAGAACGCATCTTTGCGGGGTTGATTTTTGTTGCCTTTACGTTCGCGTAGAGCAGCTCTCATTGCTTTTAACATAGGTATTTTATAGCGGCAGCCAATTGCTATGTCAACAAAATTTCTAATATAGCAAATAATTTGGTGGCTTTAATATTGATAGCGCACGCTTAAAAATGGTGAGGTTGCGACTACGCCAAATTCATTATCGCCCGTGCGATCGCTTTTGGCGAAGTATGGGGATAGTGCCATAGCAACGCCAATATTCCATTTTTCATCGTTGCTTTCATATATCCCAAGGCGTGCTTCACCTGCGATGAGGGGGACGGGATAGTCTTGATAGCCTGTGACCAAACCGAGCGCGGCGGAGAGTTCTAGCGACGTTGGGCCTAATGGGATTGTATATGGATTTGTGACATAGCCAACACCCACCGATGTGTCATCCACGCTGTTGGGAGATAGCACGTATAACCCCCAATTGCCGTAGTCGCGCGTGTGGATTTTTGCGATGCCCAAGCCATGATGTTCATTAAACCCCGGATCGCCCGATTGAAAATGCTCAGAAAATATGGGGCCGCCTTCGAGGGTCAAAGATTCGATTTGTGATTCTTGCTGAGCGTATGAAGATTGAGCGAATATAAAGACAAATATAGTTAGTAAAAATAAAGATATATAGCGCATTTCATCTCCTAGGTTGCTCAATTCAAATTATAGGATAAAGCAAAAACAATTCGAAATATAGCGTTGTCACCCACTCCGCAAATATTGTATCGCTTGATCGCGTTCGAACAAATAGAGGAGTGTTTTTAGGGCTTTGCCGCGCTCGCTTTGGAGTTCGGGGTCGCGATCAATTATAAGCTTTGCATCATCGCGGGCCGCTTTGAGCAGTTCTCCATGTTTAGCAAGGTCAGCCAAGCGAAAGGCTGGCATACCGCTTTGTTTTATGCCGAGGATATCGCCTCCTCCGCGCAGCTCCAAATCTTTTTCTGCGATTAAAAAACCGTCTTCGGTTTCGCGCATGATTTGCAGGCGTTCCTTCGCGGTCACGCCGAGCGGTCCTTTGTAGAGCAAGAAACAATAGCTTTGGTTGCCGCCGCGCCCTACCCGTCCGCGCAATTGGTGGAGTTGCGACAGGCCAAAACGCTCCGCATGTTCAATGACCATGATGGTGGCTTCGGGAACATTGACGCCAACCTCAATCACTGTGGTGGCGACCAAAATATCCAGATCACCGCGCGCAAATTTTTGCATGGCTTCGTCTTTTTCTAACGCTTTCATACGGCCATGCACCAAGCCAACACGATCACCAAAACGTTGTTTGAGAATATCGTAACGCTCCTCCGCCGCGGCTAGATCGAGGATTTCGGATTCCTCCACCAATGGGCAAACCCAATAGATCCGCGCGCCTTTTTCGATTTGACGAGCAAGGCCATCGATCATGTCGTCTATTTTGTTATTGGCAATCAGCAACGTTTCCACAGGTTTTCTTCCCGGAGGTTTTTCATCTAGTTTCGATACATCCATATCGCCATATGCGGTGAGGGTGAGGGTGCGCGGAATGGGAGTGGCTGTCATGACCAAAATATCGGTGCCGCGCCCTTTGCTTGAGAGCTGCAAGCGTTGATGCACGCCAAAGCGATGCTGTTCGTCGATTACCGCAAGACCGAGATCGGCGAATTCGACGCTATTTTGGAATATCGCGTGCGTGCCTATCACGATTTGTGCTTCACCGCTTTGGATTTGTTCGAGCAGAGCTTCACGGACTTTTCCTTTATCACGCCCCGTTAATGTCACGAATTTCACGCCGATTTTATCCATCCATGGCTTTAACGTTTCCGCATGTTGGCGCGCTAAAATTTCCGTGGGCGCAAGAAGAGCAGTTTGAGCGCCCGTTTCGATTGCCGCAAGCATCGCAAGCGCAGCAACCACGGTCTTGCCGCTACCGACGTCACCTTGGAGAAGGCGTAGCATGCGGGCTTTTTCGCGCATATCTGCATCAATCGTTTTAAGCGCATTTTCTTGCGTATTAGTGAGAGTAAACGGCAATATTGCGCGGAGTTTGGCGCGCAAATCACCATCGCCATTAAAGCTGCGTCCGTTGAGCTTACGTTGGCGATGGCGCACGAGCATCAGCGTGAGTTGATTAGCGAGCAGTTCGTCATAAGCAAGGCGTTGGCGCGATTGATGTTCGGGGGAGAGAATAAGTTCATCGTCCACAATGTGGGCAGCGATCAGCGTTTCCTTCCAATCCCCCCAATTTTGGCGATTTTTATATTCAGCCTCCTGCCATTCGGTGAGATCGGGGAGGAATTCAACCGCGCCGGCTATGGCTTTGCGCAGGGTCTTATTGGTGATGCCTGCGGTGAGGGGGTAGATCGGCTCTAATGTTTCGAGGGAGGAGCGGTCTTCGATGCTCGCGATTTCAGGATGGACGATTTGCGGATTGCCTTGGTAATATTCGATTTTACCGCTGATAACGCGGGGCTCATTGCTCTCGCTAAAAAGCGGCAATTGTTTTTCAATCCAGCCTTTATTCGCATGAAAAAACACCAGCGTGATTTCACCGCTATCATCCTCGCACTTAACGCGATATGGCAGGCCGCGTCTGGCGTTGGGGGTGTGCGAGAGCACGCGCACCTCCATGGTTGCAATTTGTCCATCAGGCGCTTCGGCAATTTTGGGTGAAAAACGGCGGTCAATAAAATCGATAGGAAGATGCCAGAGGAGATCGAGAACCTTTGGCCCGCCGATGAGCTTTTCAATCAACGCCCCATTGCGCGGCCCCACACCGGGAAGCGTGGTTAAGCTACGGAAAAGCGGATCGAGATCGAACGGACGTGACATGAGCGTATTTTAACCACAGAGCGCACAAAGTGCACAGATAAAATCAAAGACTTTTTAAAATCTACAAACATTGCGCCTTATGACGCAACCAATGATCGGCAAGGACACAGGCCATCATCGCTTCGACTACGGGTGTGCCGCGTAGGCCGACGCAGGGGTCGTGGCGGCCTTTGGTGATGATGTCAGTTTCCACGCCATTTATATCAACGGTTTTAACGGGGGTGAGGATTGAGCTGGTGGGTTTGAATGCTACACGCGTGACGATATCTTGGCCGCTGGAAATTCCGCCTAAAATCCCGCCAGCATTATTGGATGTGAAGCCGCCTTCGCGCATTTCATCGGCGTTTTGCGCGCCCGATAACATCGCCGCTTCGAACCCTGCGCCGATTTCTATGGCTTTGACGGCATTAATGCTCATCATGGCTTTGGCGATATCAGCGTCGAGTTTATCGTAGACTGGCGCGCCTAACCCCGCAGGGATGCCGCGCGCATGAACTTCGACAATTGCACCAGCGCTTGATCCCGATTTGCGCACGCTATCTAAATATCCTGTCCATTTTTCGATGGCATACGGATCGGGGCACCAGAACGGGTTTTGCGGCACTTGCGCCCAATCCCAATTTTCGCGAGTGATTTTTTCCGTGCCTACTTGGACGACCGCGGCGCGGATTTGTACATCTTCGCTGATTTGAGTCATTAAAATTTTGCGCGCTATTGCGCCAGCGGCAACGCGGCAAGCGGTTTCACGGGCGGATGAGCGCCCTCCTCCGCGATAATCGCGAATGCCGTATTTTTCGTGATAGGTGTAATCGGCATGGCCAGGGCGGAATTTATCTTTTATGTCGCCGTAATCTTTGGATTTTTGATCTTGATTGCGGATGAGCAAGCCGATGGGTGTGCCCGTGGTTTGCCCTTCGAATACGCCAGACAGGATTTCTACGGTGTCGGGTTCTTTGCGTTGTGTGGTGTGGCGACTTTGGCCGGGTTTACGTTCATCGAGGAATTTTTGAATGAACGCCTCGTCCAGCGCAATGCGCGGCGGCACGCCATCCACCACACACCCAATGGCTGGCCCGTGGCTTTCGCCAAAGGTGGTGTATTGAAATAATGTGCCAAATCGATTTCCGCTCATACTGTGAATTTAACCACAAATAAGGGCGGATGAACACGGATTTTTGATTTTTCGTAATTTTACCTTGACATAAATTAGGGGGTTTTGTAGGGTGAAGGAAATTTAAGGAGGAGAAGACAATGGGACTTAGTGCAAAGCAAGAACGGGTACTCGTAGAAATCGCAGAGCTTACAATCCGCGACAATGGTAAAGTTGCAGGCAACGGTAACTCAAAAGTTTATGTGGCCAAAAAACTGCATGATATATTTAAAGCCGCTGGAGCACTAACTGTCAAAGACCCCCTTGGATCAAGACTTCAGCTTCCAGATACTGTGCGACCAAAAAATCAAGATGATAATGTTGAAGTTTTCGCTCATTCTAGAGATATAAACAAACCACACCGTTTGAATAGGGATACGGTTGTTTTCGCACAAAGAATGCTTGCCCATTTACATTTGGAATCTTACGCAGTGTCAGAAGAACATTTAAACATGGAATGCGGAACACCGTAAACTTTTTGCTTAAGGCTAAAATTTTATTCGCTGATAATAACTTTGTCCTTTTGTGTGCTCAGCGTGCCTTGCTCAATAATTGCCACGGTTAGGCGTGATATGCAGACGCGTTTGCCAGTGGATTCTTCGGTGATGTCGGTTTGCCATACTTGTGTGCGGCGGCCAGTGTGCAAGGGGCGACATTCGCCGATGACGTGGCCTTTGGTTACGGCGCGGATATGGTTGGCGTTAATCTCCAACCCTACGGCGCGATGGGTTTCAGGGTTGATGGTCATCCATGCGGCAACGCTACCGAGGCTTTCGGAGAGCACACAGCTCGCGCCACCATGCAGGATGCCAAATGGTTGGGTTGTACGGTGATCGATGGGCATCCGCCCTTTCAGGAAATCATCGCCGATCTCAATTAATTCAAGACCAATATGCTCGCCCATATTGGCGGTGCGCATGGATTGCAGGAAATCGATTGTGTAATTTGTGTGCCAGATCATTATAACCGCCCTTAAGAATTAACCGCCACCCTGTCTTATGAAATAAAAGCTATGCGGCCTCATCCTTGTTTTTCTTGGGAGCTATTGATTGGAGCAAAGCACCTGTTTCGGCGGCGCTGTCTACGCTGCACATGCCTACTGTGTGATATCCTGCATCCACGTGCATGACTTCTCCTGTTACGCCGCTGCCCAAATCTGACAACAAGAACAAGCCTGAACGACCTACATCTTCGAGTGTTACATTGCGGCGCAGCGGCGAATTCAGCTCATTCCATTTGAGGATATAGCGGAAATCGCCAATACCGCTCGCGGCTAGCGTTTTAATAGGCCCAGCGGAAATTGCATTGACGCGGATGTTTTGTGGGCCTAAATCTGCGGCGAGATAGCGCACAGAGGCTTCGAGTGCGGCTTTGGCAACGCCCATCACATTATAATGCGGCATCACACGTTCCGCGCCATAATAAGTCAGCGTAATCAACGAACCGCCATTTTTCATGAGTGGCACGGCGCGTTGCGCGACGCTGGTGAATGAATAAACGGAGATATCCATTGTTTTGTTGAAATTATCACGTGTCGTATCCAGATACATGCCGTCAAGCTCGTTTTTATCCGAAAATGCGATGGCATGCACAACAAAATCTAGCTCGCCCCACTCGTCTTTAATCGTTTTGAATGTGGCGTCTACACTCGCTTCGTCGGTCACATCACAGGGCACAACAATTTTTGCACCTATTTTTTCGGCCAACGGGCGTACGCGCTTTTCCAACGCCTCGCCTTGGAATGTGAAAGCAAGCTCTGCGCCACTTTCAGCCGCGGCTTGGGCGATACCCCATGCGATAGAACGTTCATTCGCAACGCCCATGATTAAACCGCGCTTACCTTTCAGGAAATTGTTTTTAAAATCCATATCTATTGTCTTTCTTGTCTTCTTGCTTGTTTTGCACCATTTAAAGTCTTAGAATTGCTTTAGTATCCTACACATTTTACAAGGCTCCCGTCCAGCCCCGAAAAACCCAACCCTGAAAAGACTATGCCTAAAAACCAATCATCCTCATCATCACCATATAAGTCTCAGGACGTTTTGCATGATCCAACGACAAATGACCATATATTTAATGCTTTGCGTCGTGAGTTTACTGAAGAGTTCCCTAATCTGACATTAATCTTTATTCCCTACACTCGTGGAGGACGCGCGGAAGCGTTTGCAAAGCGTGAGAAAGAAATAATGAACCACCCTGCGGGCGAAAAAGTCATTTCTATTATTAAGAAAGATCTTCATAACTATCGCGCAGAAAGCTATTGCGGCGCTGTTGCAGAACATGTTGAGCGCAGATTTTTTGGTGTGTACAAAGTCAAAACCTATTTGGGTGTGTGTTTTGTAAATATTGCAGATATTCATTTATTTGATGATATTACATTCTCAAGCAAGTGTATGGCGTATTATGCGGCTTTCGAAGCGCTTGATATTTATTTGGAAAATACAGGCTTTAACCAAGAACATCATTTGCAAAAATCTGAGCAACAGCAAGATAAAAGCAGTGCACCACAAAAAATACGCATGCAGCTCATGTCTGATTGTTTTTCGGCAATCATGATGGAAAGTATTGGCGGTAAAGGTGCTATCAAAAAAATCGTAAAAAAATACTCTGAAAGTTGCATCAGCAATACAATTTATTTTCGCCCAGAAAACCATCCTTTGCCCATGAGCTTTGATGCTATTTCCTTAGTTTATAAAGATTTAAAAGATGCTTCAACTTCAGGACGCATGGGCTTAATTGCGCAGAGTTATATTATGTCGCGTGAGATTGGGGAGACTTACGATGATCTCAGCATGCTGCAATGGCAACAATTTTGTCGCAATGCCCAAGATATGGCGTGGGCGGATTATAATACGAACGAAATTCTTAGCGCGGCCATTTACACATCCGATAATGCGTATATCAGATCGAATGCTCAAATTTGCGCCGAGAATTTAAACCTCACGCCTGTGCCTTTAAAAGACACCAGTTATTATAACCCTTTCGCACAGCAAGATAATATTGCACGCATTCATGAGCGTTTAGCGCGTGCGGCATTTGCAAAATTGTTAGAAGTTGTGAGAGAGAATGGTACGCCCGAGCTTTTTATTGAAGCCGCAAACAAACAAACAAAAGCTTTGTTCAAAGGTCGACCTTTAGGATGGTGTGCGCCAGCGTTGATAGAGGCTGAGAACGCTTATCGCCTTAGAGTTGAAGCGGTGAACCCCCAAGATAATGATATTGAGAATGCTTTTGAAGCTGCGTTTTCAAAACTTCATTGGCTTGATATACAGCGAATAAATCGCCGGTTAATAACCGCTCAGCGCAACGATATTAGCATCAATACTGTGACGGCTCTTAATATTTTATCGAAAGATGAATCTTTTGCCGCTATTCAAACATCTCTGGAATTAATGTCTTGAAGGCAGAAGAAAACCGCCTTAGGGGGAAGGCGGTTTTCGGGGGGTAGACTCAATTTTTATGCTGGCTTAGCTCACGACTTCCCATGTGCCATCTTCACGTTTACACGCTTGACCAGTGGCCGTTTCTTGGCGTCCACCAACATAGATTGTTTGTTCATATTCGCGGCACTGGCGACCATAAGAGCTTGTACCTTCGCGAACAGGCGTATAAGTTCCATAGTTTCCGCTTTGAGGATTATTCCAGCGCACTGTTTCACCTACGGGTGCATTATATGCTTGTTGTTGGGCACTGCGGGCATAAGCCATATCAGCTTTGTCTAAAGACGCGCCAAGCTCAGAGCCGAGTAAACCACCGAGCAAAACACCTGCGCCAGTTGCCCATAGGCGACCAGAACCGCCACCGATTTGTGAACCTAGCAATCCACCACCAACTGCCCCGGCAACGCCGCCCACAGTTTGTTTTGTGCCATAATTGCCGAATGTTGAATTCGTGCCGTTACATGCTGCCAATGATAATGAGGCTACTGCCATCGGGATTAAAAATAATTTCTTCATTATATTCGTCTTTCCTTTTGCGATTTAAACTTTGTCTGATCGTCTTGCGATTCTCAGACCTAAGCATATATATTACTTATACGCATTCAAACAATATACGTTCCATACAAACATACCATTCGCAATAAAAACAAGAAAGATGCAAAAATGAGTGCAGAAATTAAAAAAAAGTATGGCGATGACCCCATACCACTGGCTCAGCAATGGATGAAGGATGCCGGAGAGGTGGAGCTTAATGATCCTGAAGCGGTGTGTTTGGCGACTGCGGATTCGGATGGAAGACCATCAAACCGAATGGTTTTGATTAAAGGGTTGAATGAGCAAGGCGTGAAATTTCATACCAACGCGCATAGCCATAAGGGGCAAGATATCGCGCAAAACGCACACGGAGCGATGTGTTTATATTGGAAAGCTACGCGCAAGCAAATTCGCATGGAAGGTGTGATTGAGGCTTTGAGCAAGGCTGAGGCCGACGAATATTTCGCCTCGCGTCCTCGCAATCGGCAAATCGGTGCCTGGGCCTCACAACAATCGCGCCCTTTTGATGCTTGGCAAGATTTAGAGGATTCCATTGCTCATTATGAGGATAAGTTCAAAAACGTTGATGTCATCCCTCGCCCCGAATACTGGCAAGGCTACCGCCTCGTTCCTGAATTGATAGAATTTTGGATCGCCAGCCGCGATCGCTTGCATACGCGTTTTGTCTATACTAAAACTAATAACAAAGCATGGACAGCCCAATGGCTGTTTCCTTAGGAACAATATAAAGAGGATATTATGACCGCCACAGCAAAAAAAAACGCCGACAAAACATCGAGCAACAAAATGGATTTTAGTGCAGATGTGTCACGGCTACTTAATATAGTGGCGAATGCGCTGTATACCAATCATGATGTTTTCCTCCGTGAGTTGATTTCCAACTCTGCTGATGCTTGTGATCGGCTTCGTTATGATGCGATTGCCAAGCCTGAGCTGATCAGCGACAATCAAAATTTCCGCATTCACACTTATAAAGACACGGACAAGCGCACGCTCACCGTCGTGGATAATGGCGTGGGTATGAGTAAGGCGGAATTGATTGACAATCTGGGCACTATCGCCAAATCTGGAACAGCCAAGCTGATGGAAAAGATGAAGGGTGAGAAAGACCCGCTTAAGCTTATTGGGCAATTTGGCGTGGGGTTTTATGCGTCTTACATGGTTGCGGATTACGTCACCGTAATCTCACGCAAGGCTGGTTCTAAAGCCGTCTGGGTATGGGAGAGCGATGGGGCGAGTGGCTTCAATGTGCGCAAAGCCACTGCTGCCGAAGAAAATATTTTAGACGGTGAGCGCGGCACAGCGATTATATTGAACATTAAAGACGAAGGTTGTGATTTTTTAATTGATCAGAAAATTAAAGATACCGTGGAAACCTATTCCGATCATATTGATGTGAAAATTTTCCTCAACACCCCAGAAGATACCGCCAAGGGCGAAGGTCAACCGATTAACAAGGCCAACGCGATCTGGACACGCTCAAAACAAGATGTCACCGAAGAACAATATTTTGAGTTTTACAAACATATCACCCACGGTCTTGATACGCCGGTATTAACCTCACATTGGCGCGCCGAGGGAAAAATTGAGTTTAGCGCTTTGCTCTTTGTGCCGACTATGCGCCCTTGGGATTTATATGATCCTACGCGCAAAAATGCTGTACGACTTTATGTGCGGCGGGTGTTTATTTCCGATGCTGTTGATGGGTTGATTTATCCGTGGCTACGCTTTGTGCGCGGCGTGATTGACAGTGAGGATTTGCCGTTGAATATTTCGCGTGAAAGCTTGCAATATAATCCGATTATTTCAAAAATTCGCACCTCGGTGACCAAACGCATTTTGAATGATCTTTACAAGCTTAGCCAAGATGACTGGCCGGCATTTGTTACATTCTGGGGGCAGTTTGGTTCTGCGCTTAAGGAAGGGTTATACGATGCGGCAGAGCATCGTGAAGCGATTTTCAAGATTTGCCGTTTTTATTCCACGCATGATAATGGCGACAAATTTGCATCTTTGGATGAATATATTGATCGCATGGGTGAAGATCAGAAAGAAATTTATTATATCAGTGGGGAAAATATAAGTGCGTTAAAAAATTCACCGCAGATCGAAGGGTTTAAATCACGCGGGATCGAAGTGTTGTTTTTCACTGATACGATTGATGATTTCTGGTTGCAAACCGCCGATGAATATAATGGTGTTAAATTTAAATCTGTCACCAAGGGTGATATTGAGCTAGATAAAAAATCCGATAAAGATGAGACCGACACTTCGAGCGAACATGCAGATTTTCTTGAGCGACTTAAGGACGTGCTCGGCGAGGATGTATCGGATGTTCGCATTTCCAAGCGCCTAACTGACTCCCCTGTATGCTTAGTTGCTGCAGATAATGGGGTAGATATGCATATGGAACGCGTACTTAAACTTCATCAGAAATATAGCGGTGATCAAAAGCCGATATTGGAGGTGAATGCCAATCATGCGCTCATCAAAGTTGTGCGTGACCTTAAGCCTGCGGATAAGAACTTTAATAACGCGGCGCTGTTATTATTAGATCAAGCGAAGATTATTCAAGGCGAGCCCGTGAAAGATACTGGAGCTTTTGCGAAACGGATGGCTGATTTTATGAGCAAAGCTATTGATAAGAGTTAACATGACACGTATTAAAAAATCCTCTGACATAGCAGCCTGGCACGACGCATATATGCTCTTGAAAGGAATAAACTTGCCCATATGTATGATTAGCTGGGTCTACCCCTGAATCTATAATATAGTTGGAAAAGTAACCTGGGGCTGAAGCTAATTGTTCGCCAGTAAACTTCAACGGTTTACGCATTTTAATTCCAGTTGCAATTGCACTCCCACAGGTTCCCTGATTTCCACGATTATACATTATACCTATCCATGGCCCTTCATCATCCGCACTCCATGGCCAGTTTGGTGTGTTGCGTGCGGTGTTTGTTACATCGATCGCATCCGCCCATTTCGCTGAGCGTCCTGACTCATTGCATGGCGTTGGCATGTTACGTGGATCAGAGGCCGCTAGCTGTTGAAAGCTTTTAAAATAATTACGGTTAAAATCTGCACATTTTGTGTATTGCCAAACTAAACCCATCGCATTGCAAAGACCCGCAGATGGCGTGGGGCCAGCATATGTCCCCCCTGCATAACCATGCCCAAAGTTTAAATCTATATATTTGTTATGAATCCGTCGGGTAGAAGAATCTAATGCTGCGTTTAAATTTTCTCCAAAAACAGAGAATTGTGCCATTTCATTCATACGCGTGTTGAAACAAGAATATTCTAAAACACTATCGGCTTTGAGGATTATGCGTTGCGCGAGTTCCTTTTCACGCTTACCTTCCATCCATGCGCGCTTTTGCATAGACTCTCTAAATTCTGGATTGCAGGAGCTTTGCGCGTCAACGGCAAATGACGCGAACATTGTGCATGCAAAAATTAATACGATATTTAAAGCTCGAAACACGTTTAAGACTGCCCCATTGAAAAAGATATAATCTTATATATTTTAGCATAGAGTTATGGTCTATGCATAATTTATTGGTAAAAAATTAGGCTTAGGTCGCTTCTTTAATAATGACGGCGGCTCATTTCTTCGATTTCATCGTCGGAAAAATCGAAATGTTTACCAAGTTCCTCAATGATTACATGGCGCAAGACATCGGCTAAATCATCGCTTGTTTCGCACCATAAATCGAGAATCGGGCGACGATATAGAATGAGCAAACCATCATCGTTGGCTGATTTTTTTTCGATACCGGGGGAGATTTCTTTGCCGTTACGATATAAGGCCAATAAATCGAACGGATCATCAAGATCCAGCTCTTCCTCAATGACTTCATCGGGCACATCTTCGACGTTAATGGCGATGCTTTCGATGGCTTCGTCCAACTCTTCGGGAAGATCTTGGAGAATGGAATCGGCCATGACTTCAAGATCATCAAAGCTGGGCGGATAACTGTAATGCATAATGATACGCTTGGCGTTGCTCATTGTCTCTGCTCTAGGTTTTTGCTCTAATGGTTTATGATTCTTAACTACAATATTACGACAGCACAAAAGGATGACACAATGGGAGAAGCCAAAATCGCAAAATTCAATCCACAAGAGGTTGATACGCATTTAAAAAATCTGGATGGGTGGAGCGCAGCTAACAGCGATGATGCGATCAAAAAAATATTCAAGTTCAAGGATTTTAATAGCGCTTGGGCATTCATGAGCCGCGTGGCGTTGCTCGCGGAAAAAATGGATCATCACCCTGAATGGTTTAATGTTTATAATCGCGTTGAAGTTACGCTTTCCACGCATGATGTAAAAGGTGTTTCAGAGCGCGACATTAAGATGGCGAAGGCGATGGATTGTTATGCGGCGGGTTGAGGATAATCCTCGTTTGATATTGCGTTTAACCCTACATGTATTCTCACATCATTAATTTTTCTTAATGAAAAAATATCGTCAAAATTCGCGGTCATCGCCAGCGGAATATCTTTCAAATCCCAATCATTTAAATAATCACGCATGTAAGATTTCACAATATCTTCTATATTGTAAGCTGATGTAAGCCCGTCAGGATAAAGCTTTGCATGCAAATATTTCTGGCCTTCACTTAATGCATCGTCAATTATTTCGTTTGAGCACAAGGAAAACATTGCTGCTAAATTTACATGCTCGTCCTTATTGTTTAGCCCTTCCTTTCCATGTTCTAAAAATTCGCGTACGCGAATTACGTAGGGAATTTTTTTGACCTGCTCAGCGAGCCCATCAAAACGTCGCTCTCGCATCACAATGTCCAAAAGAGTCATATCAACGAGCTGAACAAAATCGTTATCCTCGGTTATAATCGCACTTCGCTGATCTGAATTCTGTGCCGCATGCCAGATTGCTGTATCACTGGCTTCTAACATTCCCTCGGCTGCAATGCTGGTGAACACTGCTCGTGGACAACGCAAATCTTTTGTGAGAGTGGGGCTCAGGTTTTCATCAAATATAAATTTGACAATTTTTACTTCACTCATAATTTCGCCTGTGTTGTGATTTGTTTGGGGTCCATTTTTATTTCAATGATTGTTAATTGATCGGCAGTTAACGCTGTTTCCCAGATTTTTGCAAATTCTTCCGTTTTTTCAACGCGCATGCCTAATGCGCCATAGCTTTGTGCTAATTTCACAAAATCAGGATTGGTGAGTTTTGTAGCGCTGGGGCGATTTGGGAAATCGCGTTGTTGGTGCATGGCGATTGTGCCGTACATGTTGTTATTGCACACAATAATGATGGGCTTCGCGCCGTGATGCATAGCCGTCGCAAGCTCCATGCTGGTCATCATAAACCCGCCATCGCCACAAAAACCAACAACTTTTCGATCTGGATGTTCTAGTGATGCGGATATCGCTGATGGCACACAATAGCCCATCGCGCCGCTTAATGGCGCAAGCAAGCGGTTCGGGCGTCCATAGCGTATATATCGTTGACACCAGCCGCTGAAATTACCCGCGTCCGTTGTAATGATCGCATCATCGGGGAGGTTTTCACGCAGGTGCGCAAAGATTTGCGTCATATCGGCGCCGTCCCAGTTTTGCGATTTGGTGGTATCAATCGCGCTCCATTGCTCATAATATTTGCGCAATTCATCGCGCCACCCTGCCCAACCTCGACCATCCACGCGTGATGAGGCGAGCGCTGGCATGAAAGCATTTATATCGCAGCACAACGCATGATCGGGCGCATAGGCTTTGCCGATCTCATCTAGCCCCGGATAGATATGGATGATTTGTTGATGATCATTAAATAGCGTGTAGCTCTGGCTCATCATTTCATTAAGACGAGCATTAAGCACGAGGACAACATCCGCCTGCCCCGCTGCCTTTATCAATTTGGGATTAGCACCAGTACCCAATTCGCCGACATAATGTTTGGCTTTGTGATCAACAATATCCTGCCGACGAAATGATGCGCTAACGGGGATATGCGAGGCAGCAGCAAAAGAGGCAAGATCTACGCACGCCTCGTCGCTCCACCCGCTTCCACCCGCAATGATCATCGGATTTTTTGCCGCGCTTAATATATTGGCGACATTTTTAATATCGTGTGTGTGTGCTTTAGGAATGGTGTAGGCGATCTTTTTTAATGCAGGCTCTGTAATCTCCGCACTTAAAATATTTTCAGGCAAGCCCAAAACCACAGGGCCCTTTCGCCCGCTCGTAGCGATATGCATGGCTTTTGCGACATATTCACCGATGCGCTCAGGCTTATCAATTACGCTTGCCCATTTTGTGTGGCTTGCGAACATTTGCGCGATGTCAAATTCTTGGAAGGCTTCCTTGTCGCGATCAATAGTTCGCACAAGACCAACAAACATAATCATAGGTGATGAGGATTGTTTTGCCGCGTGAACGCCGATTGATGCATTGCACGCTCCTGGCCCTCGCGTAACAAATGCAATTCCAGGTTTACCCGTTAGCAAGCCATAGCTTTCCGCGCCAAATGTCACGCCGGATTCCTGACGGCAGGTGATCATTTGAATTTGCGGATAATCCAACGCGGCATCCAATGCGGGCAGATAACTCTCCCCTGCAACGCTAAAGGCACGCTCAACGTTATGCGCTGCAAGGGCCTTCATTAAAATTTGGCCGCCTGTTATTTTTTTCATGAGGCTTAATTTCTCCCGCTTTTTGTTTTGATTTTTATTCTACTCAAAATGTGATAGAATTTAAAAGATATAAATATTTCAATTTTGTAACATTTCATCATACCTTCGCGATTCACCCATGACCTATAGACTTGATCACGTAAAAGTTCTTATCGTTGACGATATGCGACCAATGCTGGAAATTTGCAAAATGATTTTGGAGACTTTCGGGTTTACAAATATTTTAACCGCAGATTCCGGCGAAAAAGCATTTCAAATTTTCTGCAAAGAAAACCCTGATTTTATTATTACAGATTGGCATATGGAGCCGATGAATGGTTTGGAGTTAACGCGAAAAATACGTAGCGATCCGATGTCTCCCAACCGATTTGTTCCTGTGATTATGATGAGTGGATTTAGCTCTCGACTTCGTGTCGAAGATGCCCGCGATTGCGGCATTACCGAATTTTTAGTGAAACCATTTAAAGCCCAAGACGTATATAGCCGTGTATTTCAAGTCATCGAAAAACCTCGACAATTTGTATCAACCGAAGTCTTTTTCGGCCCTGATCGTCGTCGTAAAATTATTGGCGACTACAAAGGCCCGCGTCGTCGTGATGTTGACCCCGATCACCCCATGCGCAACAATGAAGATAAAGAACTTTTAAAACAATTAAGCAGAGAAACTAAAAACATTTAAATCCGAGATATTATTTTAAATTATGAGTAACGCAAAAAAACCAAAATTCATTACACCGCCCAATCACCTTAAAGCCAAAACAGGCAGCGGGGGTATCCCTAAAACGCGTATAGATGCGGCGCAAAACAACATCGACACTTACGAGATAGACTTCGCCCCTATCGCAAAAAGCCTCACGCAAAATTTAAGTGAGGCGATTAAGGCCGCGAACGATAACATCGCGCATAAAAAACCCACAAACAAATCTGCGCTTATTATTCCGATCATGCAGATCAAAGCGAATGGCGGTATGTTTTGCTACCAATTGCTTTCCGATGTGGCGGATATTTGCCTGCAGTTTTTGGAAGCTCTGGATGATTACAACAAAGAAGCGCTTGATATTGTGAAGGCGCATGAGAATGTCATTTTGATCATTATCAAGAACAACCTTCACGGTGATGGCGGCTCAGAGGGGTATGCGCTTGTTCAAGAACTACACAAGGCAACTAAACGCTACTTCAAAAAATTCAATATTTAAGGTTTATTAATTTTCTGTTAGTATCATATAGTTAGGAAGGTTAGGATTATACCATGAGCGCTATCCCAGCAGGCATTGCTGCCGAACAAGCACTATTAAGGCAAAATGTGGCGCTGTCTGTTATTAAACAGTCAGCGGATCAAGCTCAGGCTATTGTTGATATTTTGGATAAAGCTGTGCGTTCCGCTCCCGTTAACGCTTCGCGCGGCACGAATTTGGATACCAGAGTATAGAAGATCTTTAAATTATATTATTTCAACCCGCTCATCGCGGGTTTTTTGTTGACGTCAATGATAATATTTTCTATAAGTAAACATACCCCCCTATTGAAAGCAATGCTTATGAAACAATCTTTAGCAGAACAAATGGAATGTGGCTCCGAAATCCTAAACCATTTGGATGAATGGTATCCAAAGACCCATTTTTCGAAAAACGATCCTGAACGTGGTTTTCTAATTGGTTATTATGCTCTTACTCAACCTGACAACAAGGCAACCGCTATTGATAACCTGCGCATGGCCGCGCAACAAGGCATTAATGTTTCGAAGATTATTGGAGATCACTTAAATAAATTTGACAATTTTATTAAAAATCAACTAATCAATGAATATGCCATAAGCCGTAATTTTGCCGCGAGGCATCACAATGCTGCCTTGAACTCTCTTGGTAAAGAAACGACAGAATATTTACCCCACAGAAAAGAATTTGGTCGCCCTGCATTAAAGCCACCCTTACAAATTGATCATGGAAAAGCCGTTGCTCACCTGGAAAAAGCAACGCGTTGGGCTATTGCTGAAAACAATGCGCCTCTCGTTGATGAGATAGAGACGACAGTAACGGAATTAAGAAATCGCTACTCGAATCGGGATAAGTCTTCCATAAAAAGCGTGATAGAAGAGCAGTTTCAAACAGGTGCAGAAAGTTCTAACGGCTCATTAGAAACAAGAACTATTAGGCTAGCAAATGCTTTGCAAGAATATAAAGAGAAACTATCATCCGTCGCGATAGATAACGATGTTACGCCACCGCCCGATGCAGCGCATGGTTAGTGTTCCACATATGAATGAGGGTGTTGGCCATATGCTCGACGTCCGCCATACTATGCGCAGCCGTCGCAGTTAACCGTAGACGTTCTGTGCCCTTGGGGACAGTGGGGTAATTGATGGGTTGCACGTAAATATTATGCTCATCCATCAATAATTGTGACACTTCGCGGCAACAATTCGGCTCACCCACGATCAACGGGACAATATGGCTTTCGGCGCGTAAAAACGGTAAATCTGCGGCGTCCAGCATATTTTTAAGCTTTTCAACGTTGCGATGCATGCGGGCGCGTTCAATTGTAGACGTTTTTAAATGCTCCACCGCGGCGCGTGCACCCGCAAGCACCGAAGGCGGCAGGCTAGTTGTAAAAATAAAGCTGGAGGCGAAGCTGCGGACGGTGTCGACCATTAAGGCGCTGCCCGTGATAAAGCCCCCCATACAGCCATAGGCTTTACCGAATGTACCTTCGAATATATCGATGTGATCCATGAGACCGCGTTCTTCGGCAACGCCGCCACCGCGTGCGCCATAGAGGCCAACGCCATGCACTTCATCCAGATACGTTAATGCGTTATAACGCTGCGCGAGGTCGCAAATTTCTTTGATGGGCGCGATATCACCATCCATGGAATAAACCGATTCAAAGGCGATAATTTTTGGTCGGGCACGGTCAACAGATTTCAGCAAGGTTTCGAGATGCTCCACGTCATTATGGCGGAAAATCTGTTTTTCGCATCTTGCGTCTCTGATCCCGTGAATCATAGATGCGTGATTATTGGCATCGGAGAAAATCACGCAATCGGGCATAATTTTTCCCAATGTGCCTAACGCGCCTTCGTTTGCAACATAACCGGAAGAAAACACCAGCGCTGATTCCTTGTTGTGCAAATCAGCAAGGCTTTCTTCGAGTTCGACATGATAGCGCGTTGTGCCGGAAATATTGCGTGTGCCCCCTGCTCCCGCGCCGGAAGCTTCTAATGCTTGCTTTGCTGCACTTACAACAACGGGATGTTGCCCCATACCTAAATAATCATTCGAACACCAGATCGTAACTTCGCGCGCATCGCCGCCATTGCTGGGGCGGTATATAGCTTTTGGGAATTGTCCAGCGATGCGTTCAAGATTTGCAAAACGTCGGTAACGACCGTCACGTTTAACATCATCGATGCATTGCTTAAAATGTTCCTGATAATCAAAATCCGTCATGGATTGCTTTTTCCCGCGCGATAAATTTATAATAGTATCTATCTTTATATTATAAGATTTTCAACCCTTTCGCGACCATTGAGGTGTTTTTTTATGATTTTTGTTTTCGGTGCTATTTTGCAATATATTGAGATTGGCAAAATAGGTACGGCGCATGTGAGCAAAACCTCTTTTGCTTCACAATATCACAACTCCATCGCGGGTAAGGCTGCGCTTCAATCTTTGGTTGCGGCCAAGGCTGAAGCTAAGGTCAATTTGATTGGGAAAATGGGCGATGATGAGCTTGCAAAACATATATTATTGCGCCTCCGCACGCATGGCGTGACGACTTCGGGTGTCGCAAAAATTGAAAAAATGCAAACGGGTACAAGCATTCTTTTTAAAGAAGAAAATAAAACCATTACGGCACTGTCGGCGAGTGCGCTCGCGTCGGCGGAACAAATCCCTGAAGATGTTTTAAATGAACGCAGTATTATTTTATTGCAAAACGAATTAGGGGCGTTTCAAAACTCTATTTTATTGGAACGGGCGCGCAAAGTAGGCGCCACTGCAATTCTTAACTTCAGCCCTAAAACAGAAATTTCAAACGACGACCTCCAAAAATTAAACTATGTGATCGCGCCGAAGGAGAATAAATCAGCACTCGGTGATTTTAAAAAATATAATCATCTCACCGTTATTATTCTAAATCCCGATGGCAGTTGCGAGTTACATATTCGCGGCGGCGCAGCGCGTAATATTCCTGCGATTAAAACCGCTCAATTAAATTGGGCACACCCAGAAGGTGCGGAAGATACATTTTGTGGGATTTTTGCGGCGGGGTTGTTGGATAAATTGCCGTTTGAACAAATTATTTTGCGCGCGCTTATCGCCGCAGCACTGACAGCGTCCAAACCAGGGGCATATGATGCTGTTCCCTATCTTGCAGATATTGAAGAGCAATTAAAGTTGATGAGCGGCGCTTAAAAGGTGGCTACTCATTTCCCCATATCTTATTCCACCAAGGATCTGTTTTAGGCGGCGTTTCAGGGCTGCTCTGATCAACAGCAAAGCTCTGCCCGCCTTTTTCCATTTTGTTACGAATATCCGTCATATCCCAACCTGTCAGATTCGCTAGACTCTGCGCTTCTTTTTCAAAACGATCAGGCAGTGCTTGAACGTATTTCGTGCCGGCCTCGCATGACAAATCGCCGCTGAAAGGGTGGCGCATCACGTAACGGCCTTGAAAATTTTGACGGTCAGATGTTTCTTGTAACATCAAATCTTCAGGGAAAGACTTCGCCGTGTAGCGGGCATGAAGGCGCGTTACAAAAACATTCTCAACTTGTTGTGGCGGCATAATACGGCGCTGCGCATTGCTTGGCAAAGGCTGTGGCTTGTCCATTCCACCATCAAGCCACCATACCCCCAATTCTTTTAAATCTTTATTAGGTACAGGGTCTGCGGCACAAGGATCGCACCATCCCATATCCCACGCATATTCCATGAACACGGTTTTCATATTTTCCTTTTTCACCGCGACATCAAACATAGATTTATAAAATTCGCCAAACTCGTCTTGTACAAACAAAGGAATGTCCATGTCTGTGGGGATTTTGGTTGTGCGGTAATTGGCAGCTTCAACACGCCCTTTAGAGGTGAGCGTGAATAAGATTAAATCCTGTGGTCCATTAGCGTTCAACGTGCCAAGGCGGATAGGCAACATGAATTTTTCATGCTCATATGCGACTTGTAGCGGGCGGAGATAACTATAGCCGCTTTTGGCTTGTTTCTTCAAATTCACTTTGGCGAGGAAGAATTTCATGTCCTGTTTGATATAGGAGCCGAGCACCGTATCGGCACCGTCGGGCATTTGATATCCTTCTTGATTGAGATAGGTCTGTAAACCATCACTTTGTTTGGCCGATAACACCACGATGTCATATTCGCCAACCGTATATTCAGCTTCAATCGTTACCCCCAGAGACTTAGCGCTTTGTTTACCGTCGCTCCGCTTTAACATTGCGCCGCTGTCCGCTGTCGCGCTCATCGCCATCTCTTTATACATTATTTGCTGACATGGGTCTGGGTCATGATATTCTACCAAGCGCGGCGCGGTATATGCGTCGAGATGGTCAACGATGCGGTTTTCAGTTACGTTGATTTGCCCTTCGGTGATCATTGTCGGCACAGGAATAACCAGCGCAAATTCTTTCATATCGCCTTGGTAATCGCTCGCCATCGTTATGACTGTACGGTTATCCTTGTGCGCGAGAACCACTTTAGAAGCTTTATTAAATAAGTCTGTGCCGGCCTTGGATACGAAAAATCCGCAAAAAGCATGAGCAGGTTGTGCGATGGTAATGGCTAATAAGAATATAGATATAAAAAAACGGATCATAAAATCTCTCCTGTTATGGGCTTTCTCCATTGAAATGCTTCACTTTTAAACATGAAATCAATCAATGGCCGTATTATTGATACGATGGCCAACGCGTAAAATAAACCTTCGCGCAGACGGAATTCAAAAATCATTATATAAGACAAAGCACAAACTGCTAGTGCAAAAATATAACGTCCGATTAATCGGTCGGGAATTGTTTTGGGATCAGAAATCATAAAAAATGCAAAAATCAGCAAAGCACCGTTTTGTAATTGATGCATTGGAATCGTGAGCGGGTCGCCGAGCCACAATGCACGAGCAAATAATGTCACTGCCCATAGCGTCAGAAATATTGGCGCCATATCGCGGCGTGGAATTTTAAAGAGAACAAGAAGCGCGAGACATACTAAAACGACAGCCAACCACAACGCGCTGCCCCATTGCGCAGGCGATACCCAAACCGTATTGGGTAATATCAAGAGCATTACCACAATCCCAAAATTTGCAGGATTGAAAATGTGCTTTGCATTAAAGCGTATTAAAAATTTAGATGAAATGGCTACAACTCCCGCCAAAGGTATAATCCAAAACATTGATGATTTGAGGAGTATGGTTAAAGACAAAGCCGTAATAAACGGGCTTCGCGCGTCGAATTTAATTTTAAATATTTTTGAAAAAGTTATTTGCGTTATCATCACAGAGGAAAGCGTTAAAATGGCGATTAATGTAGTTGGGCCAAAATCCGCCCAAAACATTTGTAAAAGCATAAGGAAGGATAATGTCATGATTTGAAAATGACGAGGATCGTGGAGCATAGATTTCATACTTAAAACCCGAAGCGCGAGGCTAGCCCCTCAACACGTTCTAAATCAGTGTCCAGCGCCGCCATGACTTTGCCCATATCAACGCTGTCATCATCGCGCCAAATGCGAAGTGTTTTAAGGTAAAGCCCCGTTAGCCCCGCGACTTTGATTGCACCACGCAGGCCATGCGTTTCTATGCCAGCGGCCTCCAGCATCCATGTCATAGAGCGGCATAAATGCGGCATAGAAATGATTGCTTGTTTGGGGTCAAAACGAAAGCTCTCCAGCACCGCAACGATGCCTTCACGATATTCGTTCAACACGTCAAACCTCTCCATCAGAAGATCAAACAGACGATCGCGTTCTGATAATGCGGAATCAACTTCGCCGATATTGTGCAAAACCTTGCGATCAATTGATCGACCGAGTAACACGAGAATGTCGGTTTTATCATCAATAAAATCGAATAATTCCGCCATGCTGATGTCACATTCGCGCGCGATATCGGACAGGCTGACTTGTGCCCAGCCCATATCTTTAGCTAAATCGAGGGCTGTTTCGATTATTTTGTCTTTATTTTCCAAACTTTAATCCCTATTAACCTTGGCTTTTATAGTTAAAAACTATAAATCTTGTATCAGCTTTTTTTACGAATCACAAAGAAAACCAAATAAAGGAAAATCAAATCATGTCTAATCCAACCCTGGGCGTTGTCGCCGTCGGAAATGCACTTGTCGATGTTTTAGCACAGTGTGACGAAGCATTTATCAAGGAACAAGCCAAATCGTATGGTATGGAAAAAGGGGCGATGGTTTTGATTGATGAGCCGCGCGCAGTTAACCTTTATACGGATATGCCTGCGGGGATTGAAAGTTCAGGCGGGTCTGCGGGTAATACTATGGCGGGCTTTGCGTCATTCGGCGGTAAAGGCGGTTTTATCGGCAAGGTAGCCGATGATCAATTGGGCAAGATTTTTCAGCATGATTTGCGTGCGGGTGGTTTGCACTTTAATACACAGCCGTTAATTATGGGCGCAAAAACTGGGCGTTGCCTTATTCTAGTGACTCCTGATGCGCAGCGCACGATGAATACTTTTTTGGGTGCGAGCGTTGAATTAAGCGCTAATGATATCGATGAGGAGCTGATTGCTTCGGCGCAAATCACGTATCTTGAAGGGTATTTGTTTGATCGTGATTTGGCGAAGGCTGCATTTATTGCCGCCGCTAAGGCCGCACATGATGCAGGACGCAAGGTTGCGCTATCGCTTTCTGATCCGTTTTGTGTGGATCGTCATCGCGATGATTTTGTGAAGTTAGTGGCTGGGCATATTGATATATTATTTGCCAATGAACAGGAAATTAAGTCTTTATATCAACAAGATAACTTCGCCGATGCGGTGGCTATGGTTGGCGACCATGTTGAAATAGCCGTCATTACACGCGGCGATCAAGGTGCGGCGATTATTTCTGATGGTGAGCAAGTGATTATCGACGCCGCGCCTGTTAAAAAAGTTATAGATACCACAGGCGCAGGTGATCAATTCGCCGCAGGCTTTCTCTATGGCTTGACCGAAGGCAAAGACATGGAGACATGCGGCAAACTCGGTGCGCTCGCGGCAGCGGAAGTGATTAGCCATATGGGCCCTCGCCCCGCAATCCAATATAACGCATTGATCGCGAAAGCAGCATAAAGCTTAATCTAACTCAGCCTCATTAAACCCAAGCGTTCTTCGAATACTTTTACAGTTTGGGGGGTGCGGCAGACCATCCGCACTTCGTCGAAGCCATCATCCATACGATCTACAATGCCTTGCAGGATAAAGCGTGCGGCGCGTTTTTTGGGGAAGGCGCGAGGGCTGGAGCCTAATGGGGGGAATGCTATAGTTTTTAAAGACATGCGTCGCGCGAGTTCCATCGAAGTGCGGCTGGCGTTGACCAATTGGCGATGGTGGCGGCTCCATTCATCTTTCCAGACAGGCACGATACAAAAGAAAATATGTTTGCACGGCAGGTCAAATCCAGGCACTGCAAAAATATCGCCTACGCGCGGTTTAATAATATTATGTGTGACGAAATTCTTGAACTCTGCGCCTGCGCTTTCGGCGATATGTTGGTTGAGTGAGCCTGAATATTCTTTGCTCACAGGCAATAGCGTCACTATGGCATCAACGTCTTGTTCGGTGATTCGGCCTTGGATGATTTGAATGCGATCTAAATATCGTTTGGAAGCCATGCGACGCTCTGTTAGTTTAAAATAATGTCTTATATTACACCGATATTGTCCGTGATTGCGCTTATTTTTTGCGTGTTTTTTAACGGAGGCGTGCATGCGCAATCTTATGGGTTGGCGATGCATGGTGCGCCGAAATATAATGCGGATGATGCTCATCTTGATTACGTGAACCCGCAAGCGCCCAAAGGCGGAAACCTTAAAATTGCGGCGATAGGGACATTTGATACGATCAACCCCTACTCCATTAAAGGTAAAGCGGCGCAAGGACTGAACCTTGTATATGATCGTTTGATGGGGCGGGTATGGGACGAGGCTTTTACGATGTATCCGCTGATTGCTGAGCGTGTTGAAGTGCCAGAGGATCGCTCCAGCATTACTGTGTTTATTAATCCCAAAGCGCGATTTCATGACGGTAGTGCTATAACGGCGCAAGATGTTGTCTTTTCATTTGAAACTATGAAAGAATCTGGCCGCCCAAATATGCGTCAGATTTATCGTCTGGTTGAGCGCGTTGAGACGCTAGATAATATGAGCGTGAAGTTTTCATTTGGCGAAGGGTACGATCAGGAAACCGCGATGATTATTGCGATGATGCCAGTTCTATCGAAAGCATATTGGCAGGATAAAATTTTTGATTCTACCACGCTCGATAAACCAATACTAAACGGCGCGTATCGCATTAAAAATATTGATGTTGGTCGCTCTATCACTTATGAACGCGTAAAAGATTATTGGGCAAAAGACTTAATGACCAATGTAGGGCACAATAATTTTGATACAATTACATACGAATATTACCGTGATGATACAGTGGCTTTTGAAGCCTTTAAAACGGGTGATTTGAATTTGCGGCGTGAATGGGATGCGGGCAAATGGGCGAGCGCTTATGATTTCCCTGCCGCGCAAGATGGTCGGGTGGTGTTGGAAGCATTGGAGCATGGACGACCAGAGCGCGCACGTGCTTTAATCTTTAATACTCGCCGCGAACCCTTTAATGACATTAATGTGCGCAAGGCTTTGAATTTATTATTTGATTTTGAGTGGGTGAATAAAAATATTTTTCACAGTCAATATCAACATTCTAATAGTTATTTCCCCAATTCAGAACTTGCCGCGCCTGATAATCCCAGTGATGCGGAATTATCGTTGCTTAATCCTTATAAAAACCAACTTGATTCTGTTGTATTTGGCGCTCTGCCCCAGCCCGTTACAACTGCGGATAACACGGCGCGGCGTGCTAACATGGTTAAGGCGGATCATTTATTAAAAGATTCAGGTTGGCTTATTGTTGATGGCAAGCGCGTGAAAGACGGCAAGCCGTTTGCCTTCGAAATTGTTATTGATGCACCTGAGAATGAGAAAATTGCGTTGCATTTTAAACGCGCTCTTTCAAAAATGGGCATCACCGTTAATATTCGCGTGTTGGATGCCGCGGCCTATCGTGGGCGATTGAATGATTATGATTTTGATATGACGCTGTATTATTGGCTATCATCCCTGTCGCCGGGGACGGAACAGAATTTATATTGGACATGCAAAGCGGCGGAGGAGCCTGCACGCTGGAATTTCCCGGGTATTTGCGATCCTGTGATTGATTCCATTGCGGCGAGCATCCCTACGGCAAAAACACGCGAAGATCTTGTGACGCGCATGCATGTTCTTGATCGTTTGTTGATGCATGGTGTTTATTCTATCCCTCTTTATTATGGCGGCGTGGATTATGTGGGGTATTGGAACCCCATCAAACGCCCAGAAACCACGCCACTTTATGGTATGGTAATGGAAACATGGTGGATGGATAACATAAGTGAATAAATTGGCATTGAGCCAAGCCGCCGCAATTGCTATGATGTTTGTAAATATAATTTTGGAAAGCTTATCTTTATCATGAAAACTTATTCCCTGCTCGCTCTTGGTCTTTTTTCCGTTTTAATTGTTGGTGCGTGCGCCCCCGGCAAAAACATCAATCAGGTTGGCGGGCAATTCTGGCAACGCGTAAGTGTTTCAGACGCAGCGTATCAGCAAGGGCCAAAGGCGCAGCAAATGCTTAATCGCGATATTTCACGTTGCGTCACCGAGCTTCGTGAGCTTGAGCGCGTGGGCGCGGTTAAGAATGCTATTCCTGTTGATGCGCAAGGTCGTACACTTAATCCGAACCAACAAGAGCTTTATGATTGGGACACCCCAGAGCGTGAAAAATATTTATATGCTGAGCATCTTGATTACACTGATTTTGAAGGTTGTATGATGTATAAAGGTTGGGAACGCATCGAGCACGCCCCTTACGATGTGGCACGTAAAGGCCGCGAGAATTATTTGCGCGCTCATGTCGATAAAGAATATAAACCCGAAGCCTATGCCCGAATAGCTGCGAAAAAGAAGAGCGCCATGAATAATGGTCAAGGTGATTATGGCGATTTGAATAAATAATTAGTTTTAAAAGTTGAGTGGTTCTGTTTTTAAAATTAAGCTTTTTTAATCAAACTTTAAGATGCCGCCTATCGTAGGCATGCACCCCTTGCTACCTGAAAAAGTTATATCAGCCTCTCCATCCATTGGCCCACCAGCAGCCAGTAAATCCTCATCCATCGAATTACACAAAATTCCAGCGCGCACACCAATGCCACTATAGGCCGATATCGGTAGAATTGCGGCTACGCCAGCATGCGCTGATGCGCCGAAGCCATGTTCATCACTATTCCCAACAGCCACTTGTCCGAAAATATTTACCAGTGTCCTGTCGGACGTCATGTAAACGCTCATGTCTTTGCCTAATCTAATCGCTGAAATTAAATCGTCTTGATTTAACGTTGTGTATACATCAACATTTGTCGCTTCATAGATGCGATTTGTGTGCGGATCGAACCTTGCGGAAGCTGTGGCTTCGTATGTTTCGTCGGTGCTGTACAAGAGATATAGCCTCATATCTAAATCCCCTTTATCCAAAGATGTAGACAGGCCCAGTGTGGATGACATATCAATATCGGCATTATCTTCAATGCTGTCATATGTAATTCCCAAAGTATTTTGTAGGCTTGTTTTTACCGCACCGTCATCTTCTTCAGCGATCACACCGATTTCTACACGCGGAGCGAGTACAGTTGCAAGTGCGTGTAAACCTCCTACCGCTTTTAAATCGACAAATGGGGTCTTCATTAAAGCCCCTGCAAAAGACAAATCATCTTTCGGGGTGGTGATATATTCATTCACTTGTTCTGTCATACGCAAATCCTGTTAAATTTAAGGCAAGCGTACAGGAATAATATTAATATTATGTTAATTTATGGCGTTGATTTTATCTTTAACCATTTCGATGGTCAGGGAGTTCATGAGCGTATGTTTAAGGCTTTGTGGAGTGTAGCCTTCGAAATCAATGAGTTCATCAAAGCTTTCAGGGGTGCGCGCATAGCTACAGTGATCGCCATACGGCGCATAAATATGCGGGTAGCTAGGACCGAATACACCTACGGTTTTTACACCCGCCGCCGCAGCGCAATGCATGAGGCCGGAATCATTGCCCAGGTAAAACTCACAACGCGCAATCGTGGCTGCCGCCGTGCCGGGGTCAGTTTTGGCGATGATATCGAGCTGGCGATCCTTGGGGATACTGGCCAGCACTTGACGCGCCGCTTCTTCTTCACCGGGGGCGGAGAAAACAGCTACTCGTGCGCCCGACATAACGCCGCCTTCGCGCGTCATATAATCCACAATCTCAATGAAATTCTTCGCGGGCCAAGTTTTACCAATCCAATTCGCCGTTGGCCCAACGCCCAAAACCGGTGAGCCATCAGGGATTAACATCTCCGCCAGTCTTTTTTGCTTATCCGAAAACCATAATTTGGGCGCTGGCGGCGGCGATAAATTCATAGCTTGCGCGTTTTGCAAAACTTTATGCTGCGCTTTGTTGATTTGCTTGCTGAAAATATATCGGTCATTGGTCATCAAAACACGCGAGACGATCGAATCGCGCAAATCAATCACCATATCCCAGCGTTTAAAGCCGACTTTTTTCCAAAGCTTAAACCAGTGCCCATTGTATTTTTCTTTTTTAAGAAAATATATTTTCTCAAGCAACGGATATCCTTCAAACAAAGACGTCGCCAACGGGCCGCATGCGATAGTCACTTTCGCATTTGGGTGTTTTTCTTCGATATAGCGTAGCAGTCCTGTAGATAAAACGGCGTCACCAATACGGCTGGATGTGATAAATAAAATCTTCATATCTTGTTTTAACCGCGAATGAACAGAAATGCACATGAATTTTATTTTTTCTATTCGTATTTATCTGCGGTGATCTGTGGTTTATAAATAAGCATGAGCGCATTTTTTGTAGAATTGAAAAACCGTGGCCTTATCCATTTGGAAGGGGCGGATCGGCATGATTTTTTGCAAGGGTTAATGACCAATGACATTCGCAAGCTTTCACCTACAAACGCGATTTATGCCTGTTTGCTTACGCCGCAGGGCAAATTTTTGCATGATTTTTTTATCATTGAGAGGCATAATTTTACATTGATTGATTGTGAAGGTGGCGCGCGGGCGCAGGATTTATTTACGCGGCTAAATATGTATCGCTTGCGCAAAGATGTACAAATTTCGGTGGAAGAACGCAACAAAGTTTATGCCGTTTTTGGCGCGGATGTCGGTTTGCCAGACCCTCGCCATAGCGAAATGGGGCGGCGCGTTTTCGAAAAACCTGGTCTGCTTGAGCGCCCTTTTGATGAATGGGATAGACGCCGTATTGCTTTGGCTATTCCTGATGGCAGCCGTGATTTAATGGTTGAAAAATCGACGATGGATGAGGGACGGATGGACACCATCAACGCAGTTGATTACACCAAAGGATGTTATGTTGGCCAAGAAGTCACGGCGCGCATGCATTATCGCGGTACTGGCAAGAAGCATTTGCAGACCGTCACGATCGATGCCCTGCCCGATAAAGCGCAATTACGCTCATCGTGCGGCGGCATTGGCATTGCATTGGTGAAGGACACGCAATGATTAAGGCGGTATTTTGGGATAGTGACAATACTTTGCTGGAAACAGCGGCGCATCATTGGCACAAACATTTTGAAACGCTCAAATCGCTGGGCATTCATTTGGATGATAAGCATCGCAATGCGGTTTATACGCATAATGGAAATCAGAACTGGGCGTGGATGAGTCGCGATCTTGGCCTGAAGATGCCAGAGCAAGAGTATTTAAACGCGATTGATGCGTGGTATTTTGATCATATTGACGAAATCGAAATTCGTAGCGGCGTGTGTGAAGCGTTAGAGTTGTTTAAGGATGCAGGCATTCCTCAAGCGGTGGTGTCGAATGGGCGCAGAAAATCGGTGATGTCCGCGCAAGATGCAAAGGGCCTTACGCCTTATTTTGAATTTGTGCTGTGTAAGGAAGATTATGAAGGGCGCAAGCCCTCGCCTGTGCCCTACCTCACGGCGTTGGAAAAACTTAATGGGGCGCATATAACGAGCATCCCGCCCGATGCATGCTTGGTGATCGAAGATGACCCCAAAGGCGTGGAAAGCGGAATCGCGGCGGGGATGATTGTGATTGACAGGCCGCCGATAGATAAGGATGAGGCAGCGTTCTTGAAAAAATGTGCTGCGCATTTAATGCGATAATATACTTTATTGACATAGCCGCAAATACTCCTTATTACATAGTGTTATCAATTCATAAAATATGAGAAATAACATGAGCAACACAACAGAATTTTTAAAGAAGCATTTAAACCCTAAACACGATTTTGATTTTCTTGCGGCAAGTGATCAGTATGTTCCAAATGATGATATGCTAAAATCTGCTTTAAACAAGTCCAATAATTGTCTTAAAGTTGCCATTCGTATTCCAACTAAACATTTATTTCGCGGAGCTGTCATCGGTGGTGCTACAGGTGGCCTTATAGGTACATGTAACTTTATCGCAACAGGCGCACCTATTATGCCTTCAATATCTATAGGTGCGGCTATTGGATCAACCATAGATATGTTTCAATTTACGCTTCGATCGTTTAAAGACGATATTACAGACAAGATGATAAAGGACCTCAACGCTTCAACAGCGTACATTAAAGAATTGCTTTTTAAAGATAAGCCACCAGGACCAAACAACGATCTTTGATTTCAAAACAGATGGTTCATAAATGTATCACCCTCTCCACACGTGGCCTCAAGTCTTTCACGCAAAGGCCGCGAAGTTAGACAGGGTTTTTTACAATTGTGATCCTGAGCGAAATCGAGGGATGACAAAAAAAATAATAGACTTAGCGATCATTGTACTTCTTTGCGCCATTCGCGTGAACGAAATTCTTTAAACCACGCCGCTAGTAAAGAACATTTTAAATGCAACAAACCCTAGCACCACAACAAACAATATCATCATCATAATCACATCCTTGCGGCTGAAAAAATGATACATGTCGAATGTTTTAAGCGTTTCGTTTTCTTTGTTTTTTTCTGGTTTGTCTGTCATGTTTATGCGGCCTTACTTATTTTTGCCGCGCCCGTTGCGGCTTGAGGCTTTCCCACGGCGTTCTCCGCTTTGATGCTGGCTTGGGCGGCGGCTAGTCTGGCGATGGGTACGCGGTAAGGGGAACAGGACACGTAATCAAGTCCAACTTTATCACAAAAATCGATTGAAGCGGGGTCACCGCCATGCTCGCCGCATATGCCGAGTTTAATATCAGGATTGGTCTGGCGACCGCCATGCACGGCGACTTCAACCAAACGGCCTACGCCGTCCACATCAATGCTGGCGAAGGGGTCACGCTCGTAAATGCCTTTGCCGACATATTCCGGCAGGAAGTTTGCGGCGTCATCGCGGCTCATGCCCAAACATGTTTGCGTGAGGTCGTTTGTACCAAAGCTAAAGAAGTCGGCGCTGTGTGCGATATCATCGGCGGTCAAAGCCGCGCGCGGCAACTCGATCATTGTGCCTACGATATAATCAAGCTTTGCGCCTTTATCTTTGAACACGCTGGCGGCGGTGGCATCCACCACATCACGCAGGATTTGCAATTCTTTGCGCGTGCCAATAAGCGGGATCATGATTTCAGGGATAACCACGGTTTTGGTTTTCGCCGCGGCTTCTAACGCGCCTTCGAAAATTGCGCGTGTTTGCATCTCGTAAATTTCGGGATAGGTAATGCCGAGACGGCAACCGCGATGGCCTAACATCGGGTTGGATTCGTGAAGCTCGTTCAAACGTTGCGCGACATCTTCGCTGTCGATTCCTGCGGTTTTTGCAAAGTGGTTAATATCGGCTTGTTCATGCGGCAAAAATTCATGCAACGGCGGATCAAGCAGGCGCACCGTTACGGGCAATCCCGCCATGATTTCGAACAATTGTGCAAAATCTTTGCGTTGTTCGGGCAATAATTTATCCAAAGCCTTGCGGCGATCGGCTTCGTTATTGGCGAAAATCATTTCGCGGACATTTTGGATACGGTCGGCATCAAAAAACATATGTTCCGTACGGCACAGGCCAATGCCTTCCGCACCAAATTCCAACGCTGTTTTCGCATCGAGCGGCGTTTCCGCGTTGGTGCGCACGCCCATGCGGCGGCGTTCATCCGCCCAGCCCATGAGCACACCGAAATCGCCGGAAAGCTCTGGCTGAATGGTAGAGACTTCGCCGATCATCACTTCACCCGTGGAGCCATCGAGCGTGATCACTTCGCCTTCGCGAATTTCGTTTGCGCCTTTGCGGATAATTTTGTTTTTTACATCAATGTGCAAATCACCTGCGCCCGCAACGCAGCATGTGCCCATGCCACGCGCGACTACGGCTGCATGGCTGGTCATACCGCCGCGAGAGGTTAAAATGCCGTTGGCTGCATGCATGCCAGAGATATCTTCGGGGGATGTTTCTTGGCGACATAGGATAACCGCTCTGCCCTGCCCTGCTAATTTCTCCGCATCTTCGGAGCTGAATACAACCTCACCGCTTGCCGCACCGGGTGATGCTGGCAGTCCACGTGTGAGCACATCACGCACCGCTTCGGGGTCAAGCGTGGGATGTAATAATTGATCCAAACTACTGGGGTCAACGCGGAGCAAGGCCTCTTCTTTGGTGATCAGCCCCTCTTCGACCATATCGACGGCGATTTTCAACGCGGCCTTGGCTGTGCGTTTACCACTGCGCGTTTGCAGCATAAAGAGCTTGCCTTTTTGTACCGTGAACTCTAAATCCTGCATATCTTTGTAATGTTTTTCTAGGCGCAGGCGAACATCGTCCAGCTCCTTAAATACTTTAGGCATGCTTTCTTCCATGGATAGCAGATCGCCGCCTTCCATTTCGCGGCCTTTTTTCGTCAGGCTTTGCGGCGTGCGTATACCCGCCACAACATCTTCGCCTTGCGCATTAATCAGATATTCACCATAGAAATAATTCTCACCATTTGATGGATCGCGGGTGAACGCCACGCCTGTTGCACAATCCTCGCCCATATTCCCAAACACCATGGATTGCACATTCACGGCTGTGCCCCAGCTTTCAGGGATTTCATTAATGCGGCGATAAGTGATCGCGCGCGGGATCATCCAGCTTTTAAAGACGGCTTCAATCGCGCCCCAGAGTTGTTCTTGCGGATCATGCGGAAAAGGTTTTCCTGTATCACGTTCGACCAATTCTTTAAATTCTGCAACGATTTCTCTCCAACCATCGGCGGAGATATCTGTGTCTTGGCGTAAATCATTGTCCCGCTTGTAGGTGTCCATCACGTCTTCAAATTCGTGATGCTCCACGCCCAAAACCACGTCGCCATACATTTGAATAAAACGGCGGTATGAATCCCACGCAAAACGCGCATCGCCGCTTTGGGCTTCAAGACCGCGCACCGTGTCATCGTTTAGGCCCAGATTAAGAACCGTATCCATCATCCCCGGCATAGAAACCCGCGCCCCAGAGCGCACAGAAACCAATAGCGGATTATCGGCATTGCCGAATTGACATTGCATTTGCTTCTCAACCGATGCCAGCGCGGTTTCTACTTGTTCTTTGAGCGCGTCGGGGAAGGCTTTGTCATGATCGTAATATTGGGTGCAGACTTCGGTGGTGATTGTAAACCCAGGAGGTACAGGCAAACCCAAGCTAGCCATTTCCGCGAGGTTGCATCCTTTGCCCCCCAGCAAATTACGCATAGAGCTATCGCCCTCGTTTTTATCCTTACCAAAGCTGTAAACCCATTGTGTCATCCGCGAGAATCTCCTTAAACGCCAAGCCTGTGAACGGTTTAGCATAGGTTAGCGGCACATCTCAAGCTTTAATTGAGAATGTAACAGCTCAAAAACACAAGAGTTATTTTATACAGCAGAGCGGACTTGATCCGCTATCCATTCCAAACAAGATGGATCCTGAATCAAGTTCAGGATGCTTTCTTTTTTCAGGCTTATTCTTGTGGCAACGCTTTTAACATCATCAAGCATAAATTATCATCAACGGCGCGGATTTCGCCGAAGGCTACGCCTACGCGGTCATATGTTACCCCGTTGCCATCTGGCTCATAGCCGAGTTTGAAGTATAGCTTTTGCGCCGCCCCTGCCCTTGCGCTTAAGCCCACGCTAATACCAATATATTCACAATCGCGTTTACGCGCCATATTCTCGCAATGATGCACAATATATGTGGCAATCCCACGCTGGCGGTAATCATGCGCGACGTTAAGATCTTGGATTTCGGGGATGTTCATTTTTTGGTAAAACCCGTATTTCGGTTTCCAATTTAAAATGCAATACCCCACCATCACATCATCAATATGCGCGAGTAAAATGGCGCGATCACTTTGCTTAACCTGTCGTTCCAGATTGCCTATATAATAATCTAACGATTTTTTAACGATGCCGTTATCGAGCGCAAATTTCTCCAACTCCGCCAGATCCTTCGCCTTGGCGGTGCGTATAATGATGCTTTCTTCTTGCGATGTTTCTTGATTTACCATGAACAATATTTGTAGAGTAAAAACTATGGGACGACAATTTATAGTTTTCAGCGCTTTGTTTTTATCATGTGGATTTTTTCACAACGCGGTCTACGCTCAATCGCCGCATTTGCAATCGGGCATGCATTACACGCGCATTTCCAAACCGAAAACTGTTGTCGCGCAACCAGCAGAAGTTGCTCAGGACGCTAAAATTTTTGTTACCAAAGACGATGAAAAAGCCAAAAGCCCCGCGGATTTAGCATGGGAGAAATATAAGGATATCGCTCAAGGTCAGGCGAAAGACACGCCCGCCGCGCCTGATTCTGGGATACAGGAAAAAACATTAAACAGCGCACAAAGCGACAATCAAGAGCGTAAAAGCATCCGCTTTGCCACGCCCGAGCTTCCTGAAAAGCCGCAAGTCGATGCGGTGGCTAAACCGTCCTTACGCAATGGCGCGCCACAAAACATCAGTGCTGGAGACAGCGAAGAGCCGATAAAAGCATCAGGATTAAAAGCCATCATCGAAAATTGGAAAAACTCCAAACAATCCCGAAGCGGCACACAATCAAAAC
>JBBKXA010000017.1:0-15557 GCA_037969235.1 Bdellovibrionales bacterium
CCGCATTTTCATCGCTGGCATCATGCGGCGCAAAAAGATGCGTATGATAAAAATTTTTGTGGGATGTTTTCTTTGTTGGATTTTATGTTTGGCACTTATTACCACCCAGAAAGCTTGCCAGAGAAATATGGTTTATCGCCGCGTGATCAAAAACGTTACCCGAAAAGTTTATGGGGATGGATGAAATATCCGTTTACGAAATAGTTGGTAAAATTTTTATAAAATTAGTATAATTAGGGGAGTTAAACAGCTTTCAAGGAGATAGAGAATGGATGTTGTTCTTCCCCAAGAGTTACAGGATTATTTTAATGAGCAGGTCATTGCTGAGCAGTTAGCAAATTTGCAACGGGTTGCCGAAGCTGCAGGCATAGCTGGCGGAGCTTCGGATTACGAGGAAACTCTAACCTTATAAGTTTCAAAGAAAACTCTGTGGGTCTATGTCGATGTATATGCGCACGGTTGATGGGCATTTGATGCTGTTGACCCAGTGTTTGATTGTTTTTTGAATATTCACATTTTTATCAGCCTGTACAAGCAACCGATGGCGGTGTTTGCCGCGTAGCCTTGCAAATGGTGCGGGTGCGGGCCCTAATACATTGATGCTGTCGGTGCGCGGTGCGGTGCGCCCCAAAGCTTTGGCGATGTCGATGACTTGGCTTTCATCGCGCCCTGTGACTATTATTCCAACCAAGCGGCTATAGGGGGGCATGTGCGCATCTTCGCGCTCGTGCGCTTCGGTTTCAAGGAATGGATCGCGCAAACCGCTCGCCATAGCTTGCATGATGCGATGATCGGGCATGAATGTTTGCAGCATGACGCGCCCGCGTTTTTCGGCGCGCCCTGCCCGTCCTGCGACTTGATGGAGGAGTTGATAGGTGCGTTCGGCGGCGCGGAGTTCTCCGCCATTTAATCCGAGATCTGCGTCAATCACACCGACCAATGTGAGGTTAGGAAAATGGTGGCCTTTGGCGATGATTTGCGTGCCGATGATGATGTCGATTTTATCATCACGGATTTCTTCGAGCATTTCGCGGAGCTGGTCATTATTTTCCGTGGTATCGCTGGCGAGCATGCGGATTTTGGCATCTGGGAAATAGGCTTTGGCTTCTTCGAATATGCGTTCTACGCCGGGGCCACAGGCGGCGAGTGTTTCTGGTTCGTTACATTCGGGGCAGGCTTTAGGTTCGCGGGTAGCAAAGCCGCAATGATGGCATTGCAGACGGCCTGAGGATTTATGTTCCACGAGCCAAGCGGTGCAGCGAGGGCAATCCATGCGATGGCCACAGGCACGGCATATAGTGAGTGGGGCGTATCCGCGTCGGTTGAGGAATAATAATGTTTGTTCGCTTGTTTCTAGATTCTTTTCAATTTCTATTCGCAACGTTTCGGATATAAAATGTTGCGCGTCTGTTTTGTTTTCTTTTTCGCGCATATCAATTAAAGAAATATCAGGCATACGCGCACCGCCAAAACGATCGGGCAGGTGGAGATGTTCGTAGCGCCCAATCCATGAATTGTGGATGGTTTCAAGGCTGGGGGTGGCGGAGACTAAAATGACGGGGCATTGCCCCATATGCGCGCGCACCACTGCCATATCGCGGGCGTGGTAAATAACGCCATCTTCTTGTTTGTAGGCGGATTCGTGTTCTTCATCAACAACGATTACCCCGATATCTTGGTAGGGTAGAAACAGTGCGGAGCGAGCGCCAATGACGACTTTGGTATGGCCTTGGGCGACGCCGCGCCATGCGGTTTTGCGCGCGCCCGTTGAGAGGTGGGAATGCCATAGCGCGGGTGCGCAGCCAAAACGCTGGCGGAAACGATCGAGGAATACGTTGGAGAGTGCGATTTCCGGCAGGAGGATGAGCGCTTGTTTGCCTTGTTTGAGAGCGGCGGCGATGGCTTCGAAATAGACTTCGGTTTTACCTGCACCCGTTACACCATCGAGGAGTGCAGGATGAAAGCTGGCTGCTTTTACGGCATCACACAAGGTTTGTGCGACGGCTTCTTGGTCTTCGGAAAGGGTTGGGCCTTGGCGGAATGGATCGGGTTTTTTGCATGGGGCGGGGTTAAAGATATCGACTTCTTTCGCCAAGCCTTTGGTGACCAAGCCTTTGACTACGGAGGCGCTTGCGCCTGATTCTTTTGCAATGTCGGCGGCGATTCGGGCGGTACCATCTTGCAGGATTTCGTATGTTTTGCGTTGTTGGGGAGTGAGTTTTATGAGGGGGGCTTCGATGTTTTGTGCGATTTGATAGCCTTTGGCGGGTTTGGGTGCGGCGAAGGCGTTGGGCACGGATAGCGCCATTTTCAGCACTGAGCCTTTTGGTGTGACGGTGTATTGCGCGACCCAGTCTATGAAATCACGCATCACGGGGGGCATGGGTTTTAGCGTGTGTTTAAAGACTATGGCTTTGATTTTTGAGGCTTTGACATCGCCAGTGGCTTCGCCCCATACAACGCCCGCGACTTCGCGCCCGCCCAACGGAACACAAACATAGTCGCCGATTTGAACATCTTCACCTTCGGGGACGCTGTAATCATAGGCTTTGTCGATGGGATATGGCACGAGGACAGCCACAGCGCGGCCTATATATAAGTCCGTTAGCGGGGTGGCTTTGCAATTGTTATTATCAAAAAGATCTTGCATTGTTTATCTATTACGTCTATCCGTATATTTATATATCCACATAGATTAGGACACCGACATGAGTTCATCAAATGTTATTAATGCCGAATTTGATCGCGATGCAGCGATTGCAGTTTTTCATGAACATCAAGCGCGGATTGATCTCTTGGTTGCGCATGTTGTGCTGGATGATATTGAGCCAGATATGGATGCGTATAAGTTGCGAACCAAGAAACTTTTACAACTTTCGGAAAGTTTAAAAGAACCTTTAAATACAATTTTTTATAACTCAAATGATGAGTATACAAAGCCGAATGTTTTAAATGTTATCGTCAGTCTCTCATTATATTGCAGTCCGCCAGAATCAAACACCGTTAGGCGCTTACTTGATAATAATGCAGCTTTTAAACATCGTTTTAATGTATTAAAGAATTCCATAGACAAGCTTGCAAATACATGTGATGCATTTAAATGCAAAACTAGTGGTTTTCGTAATCGCACGGATAATGCTTATAAAAATTTGAGCAATGCATTTACTGATCTCGCCCGCAATGGGCATGTACGCCGTGATGTTTTAGCTGTGCAAAATTTTGTGCAGATTTTAAAAACGCATATTTACCAACCAAATTATGAGGACAAATTCGATCCGCTGGCTGAAGAATTTCCATTTGGCGGCTATGATGATCCCAATGTTATCATCCTCGATGACCGACGCATGGGTGAGCCATAAAAACACGCTCTTGTAGTTGGCGTAGAATTCTTTATAAAAAGATTCACGTATTTCACCATTTACAAAAAGGGCATTACCATGAAATTTTTCGTCGACACTGGAGATATTGAAGAGATCAAATCGTTGGCGGCCACGGGGATGGTTGATGGCGTGACGACGAACCCGTCGCTTATTGCGAAATCTGGGCGGGAATTTTTACCATTGATCAAGGAAATTTGCGGCGTTGTTTCTGGCCCCGTTAGCGCGGAAGTGGCGGCGACGGATTATGCGACGATGCGAAAAGAGGCCGAGGTTTTGCGCAAAATTGCCGATCATGTGGCCGTGAAAGTGCCGCTGACCGAAGATGGTTTGCGCGTGTGTAAAGAATTATCCGATGATGGGACGATGGTGAATGTGACGCTTTGTTTTTCAGCCGCACAAGCTTTACTGGCGGCCAAAGCGGGGGCGGCTTTTGTGTCGCCTTTTGTCGGGCGGCTTGATGATATTGGGCAGGATGGGTTGCAATTGATATCCGACATTGTGCGCATCTATGATAATTATCCGCAATTTGATACGGAAGTTCTGGTCGCGTCAATTCGTAATCCCATGCATATCGTGGATGCGGCAAAAATGGGCGCGCATGTGATGACCAGCCCCGCGAATGTTATTCGTCAGCTTTATAAACATCCGTTAACCGAATCAGGTTTGGCGGCGTTTGTGAAGGATTGGGCGGCGACGGGGCAGAGTATTTTGTAGGGGTTTGGTTTACCACAGCGGTCACAGACGAAATCACAGCGCGTTCGGTGTTATTCTGGTTTAGGCATTATACCCATCAGGTATGTTAGATGCTCATGCCCGCCCTGTTCACGGATTCGCGTATCAGACTTTTTGAAAGTGGCCATCACATTGCTAAAGCGCACAGCTCTGGGTTGGCCTTCATTCAACCCATCTAATACAAAACGCTCCGTACTTAAGCTTAATATATGCTGTTTCGTATCGTGGCGAATTTTATCGGTTCTAATTTGAATCTCGGCAATCATTTCTGATCCACGATTTTCATCAAACGCACGGCGTAACAACGCTTGTTTGATTTTTTTTTTGCTACGTATCATTTTTACTTCCCTGTTTTTTCTTTCTTTATAGAAAAATGTAGCCATGGCATCAAGAAAAAATGTGATTATTTTGCGGAAACTGGTACACTTGTTTTCATGTCAACCACGCTTGAAACGACTTGTTTGCCCATGATTACCAAAGACGATATTGCACAATATTTACGTGAGCATCCTGATTTCCTACAGGATAATCCCGATGTTTTGGATTTGCTTATCCCGCAGAAAAAGCGCGCGGTGCGCGGCAAACCTGCGGATTTTCAGGCTTATATGATTGAACGCCTTAAGGCGGCGAAGGAAGAGGCCGAAGGGACGACACGAGAGATTGTGGAAAATTCTCGCGCCAATATGAACAACCAACAACGCATCCATATTGCGGTCTTGCGATTGTTGGAGGCGGAGAATTTTGGTGATTTCATTCAAGCCATTACCATGGATTTGGCGAATTTGCTGGATGTTGATATTGCCGTTTTGGTGGTTGAGGCCGAAGGCGATGACATTCCGCATATTACCAATACGGGCATACGCGCCCTGCCCCAAGGTACGGTGGTTAAATGGATGGGTGATAAGGCGGTGATGTTGGAAGATGACATTAGCGGGATTGAAGCCATTTATGGCGGCGGGGCGACATTGGTGAAATCTCAGATTTTGCTGCGTGTGGATATTTCAATGAATACGCCTGCGGCGATCCTCGCGTTTGGTTCGCGTGATGCGCATATGTTTAGCGAGGGGCAAGCGACGGATCAGATATTATTTCTAGCGCGCGTGATCGAGCGGTGTTTTCGTATGTGGCTCAGTGTGGGTTAAGAGAAAAAAAACACGGATTAACAAAGATGAACACAGATTTTTTCATTTAGTAGTTAAATTAAAGATCGCACACCCACACCATAACATTATTTATATTGAGATATTGCATCTGAGTATATCTGCGCCCATCTGTGGTCAAAAATAACCCGCCTGCGGCGCAATATTTTGCCTGCGAACAATATAAAGTGTAGAATATAATGTCTATTCACCCTATTCCGCACTTAACATTACATGAAAATACAAAATCTTAAACAATGTGCGCCGGATTTGGCGGAACGGCTGGCGCAGTGGCAGGATTATTTGCGCTATGAGAAGCATGTTTCAAAGCATACTTTTCGAGCATATTGCGGGGATGTTTCACATTTTGTCGGATTTTTAAATTCATATCTGGGCACGGAGCCAGGGATTGCGGATATTTCGGCGTTTGATGTTCGGGGGTTTCGAGCGTGGATGTCGGACAAGGCGCATCAGGGGCAGACGAGTAACGCCAGCCGTGCGCGCTCGCTTTCGGGGGTGAAGAATTTTTTAAGCTGGATGGATAAGCAAGGCATCATGCATAACGCAGCGATCAGCATAATTCGACAGCCGAAGCTTGCGCATAAGTTACCGCGGCCATTGCAGGAGAAACAGGCGTTTGATGTTCTGCTCAAAGCGCCCGATGATATCAAGCTGGATTGGGTGGGTTTGCGGAATCGGGCGTTGTTTACGATGTTATATGGTTGCGGATTGCGGATTGATGAGGCGTTATCGTTGAATTATGGGGATATGCCGCGTGACGGGGTGTTGACCGTGATGGGTAAGGGGCGGAAAGAGCGGCGGATTCCTGTGCTTGATGTCGTGGCGAAGGCTTTGCGTGATTATGTTGCGCTGTGTCCGTTTAGTGATGAAGATAGCGCGCCGATTTTTGTGGGGGTGCGCGGTGGGCGTTTGAACCAAGGGGTGGCGCAGAAAGACATGCGAAATTTAAGGCGGGCTTTGGGTTTGCCGGAGACGGCTACGCCGCATGCGCTGCGCCATAGTTTTGCGACGCATTTATTGCAAGAGGGCGCGAATTTGAGGGAGATTCAGGAGTTATTGGGGCATGTTTCGCTTAACACCACGCAGCGTTATACTGAGGTGGATATGAAGAAAATGATGCAAGTTCACAAAGATTGCCACCCACGGTCGGGGAAGATTGAGTAGTGTCTTTAGTCGCCGCAGGTGAAAGCGCGGAAAGAAGTTGATCCATCGTGTGATGGGTCTTCTGGCTTTTCTTTAGTTGGCATAGGCTCTAGGGATTCGTTTATTGCGGAGATAGTCATACCTTCAACATCTTGTTGGACTGGCTTATCTTGATTTCTTATCTCTGCGAAAATTCGTTGTAAATAATCATAATTTGAGTTGTTCATAGCTTTTTTTCCTTTTAAATATGCAGTGCGCGTTTATGTACAGCCAAGGCGGCTTCTTTGACCACTTCGGTTAAAGTTGGATGCGGGTGACATGTGCGGGCAATGTCTTCCGCTGTGCCTTCGAACTCCATGACGTTGACGACTTCTTGAATGAGATCGCCAGCGCTAGGGCCGATGATGTGGCAACCGAGAATTTTATCGGTGTCCTTGTCGGCGAGAATTTTTACGAAACCGTCCATCATACCGATTGCGCGGGCGCGGCCATTGGCCATGAAGGGGAATTTGCCTGTATTATAGGCAATGCCTGCTTCTTTGAGTTGTTCTTCGGTTTGGCCGACATTGGCGATTTCTGGCCACGTATAGACCACGCCGGGGATGAGATTATAATCAATATGTCCGCTTTGCCCCGCTAGCATTTCGGCGAGAACAACACCTTCGTCTTCGGCTTTATGCGCGAGCATTGGGCCTTTGATGACATCGCCGATGGCGAATACACCCTCTAGTGAGGTTTCGAAGGTTTCGTCGACTTCGATGCGGCCGCGATCATCAAGTTTTACACCTGCTTTTTCCAGTCCCAGTCCTTCGGTGTAGGGTTTGCGCCCTACGGCCATAAGGACAATATCGACATTCATTTCTTCGGATTTGCCGCCATCGGCAGGTTCCATAGTGAGTTTTACACCTTTTGCATTGGCTGTGGCGCTTGTGACTTTTGTGCCTGTTTTAAATTTAATCCCTTGGCGTTTGAAAATTTTCTGGCTTTCTTTGCGAATTTCGCCGTCCATGCCGGGCATGATTTGGTCGAGATATTCGATTACGGTCACATCTGCACCCAATCTGCGCCATACTGTGCCCATTTCAAGGCCGATCACGCCGCCTCCTATTACAACCAGTGATTTGGGCACGGATTTTAATTCGAGCGCGCCTTCGGAAGAGACAATTTTTTTCTCGTCAATTTTAATATTGGGCAGCGAGATGACATCCGATCCCGTGGCAATCACGATGTTGTCGGCTTCGTATTTGTCTTTTCCGATTTTGACCACGCCAGATTCAACGATTTCCGCTGTGCCTTCGAGGCGGGTGATTTTGTTTTTCTTGAATAGAAATTCAATGCCTTTGGTGTTGGCTTCGACCACTTCGTCTTTGAAGCCCATCATCTTTTTTAAATTTAATTTAGGGGTCGTTTCGATTCCAATATGGTCGAAATGATGCTGCGCTTCTTCGTATTTTTCGGAGGATGCCAGCAAGGCTTTGGAAGGGATGCAGCCGATGTTCAGGCATGTTCCGCCCAGCGTTTTGCGTTTTTCAACACAAGCGACATTCATGCCCAACTGCGCTGCGCGGATCGCACATACATAACCGCCCGGTCCCGCGCCGATGATGATAAGATCGAATTTGTTTGCATTCGCCATGAGATTTCTTCTTTCAATTTTCGCCAATATGGCGCGCCATAAACCTAATGCCAAACTATCGCGGATCGAGAAAAATGCAAGCTTTAAACATTAATCTTTACATGATTTCTTGCGTTTTTGTAGAGAGTATATTAGGACTGTTTAATAATTATAAAAAATATATAACAGGTGGTTAATGACCGTATCCAATGAACAATCACGACAGTTACTTAAAAATAGTGTTTTGAAGCACACGCAAAATGTTTTAGGCCATGATTATAAAATCCATGAAACACCCAACTTAATTAATGAAGATGGTTATGAATCGCCATGGGAGCCGGAAGAAAGTATTGCTTGTTCAAGTTTAGCACCCTTTATCGGTATTAAAAATCGTTTGAAACATATTAATGATTTTGAAGTGATGGCAGGCACAAGGGATTTCACGTATGTAACTATGGCGCTACAAAGCCCTGCGAATTTCATCTCTCGGATACGCGGCGAATTTGATCGCACACAAAGCGCCAGAGGCGTCTTAGGTCGCAGCTTTCACAAACGTTCGCGCGCCATAAAAAGTGAAGAAAAAAGCGCGATGAGGATCGAGCTGGAGGCACATAACCTCGATAGCTTCAACTTGCTTCATGCAGATACTAAACTCCGCCAAAAATACGGTGCAACGCTTCCTGATGCTTATGAAAGCATCAATCCAATTGACGATTTTGTATATGGTGTTATGGGGGTTTCACGTGCCGGATTTAATGGCATGCATACTATGCGTGACGGCAAACATACTTTCGCAATTCAATATTCTTCATCAGTTGATATAGCCAACATAGGCAGCCCAAATTTGGAGGCTGTAGGTCCGAAAGGCTCAATAGTAATCGCACGTCGATTTGAGCTTGAAACCGAAATCGGTGATTTTCGTGGTCCTGCAAATTTAAGCTTATCCCGTCAAAATAAAGAAGACATTATAACGGCGTCCATGGGCATTGTTTGGCCGCAAATGCTGGCATGTGCGCCAAATAATGAGGTGAATTGTCAGCTTACAAAGACAGGCGCGATCTTAGATGCCGTTTTGAAACTTAAGACTGCGCAAGAACTGGCGCATTTAAATATAAAACCGCAAGCTTATGAAAGTCAGCGCACGAAGGGGAAAGGGATTATTGCGCCCTTAATCAATTTAAATCCGTTATTTGATAATGCCGTATATCCGTTACCTGAACCTAAACATATTCATTGGTGTGCAGAAGTGCGCGATCATAATAATTCATATGACAGGACAATGTAATATGCGGATAGGCATTTGCATACTTAAGCTTTAGCGTTAGCCTAGTACACATGATTACGCATGATTCCCCATCTATTTACCAATATATGCAAGACGCGGTGGATGCAATTCCGCGCAGTGTGCATCCGACTAATAAGATTGCGGCGACTTTGTGGGTGAAAAATGCGCTGGGGGGTGATTATTCTATTACCTGCGTCAATCATTGGCCGTCCATTATAGCCGAGCGCATTGGCATTACGCCCGATATTGGATCATCGAGCGGGACGATACATGCCGAGACGGCCTGTATACTTGGCTCAACTGCGCCCACTAAAGGCGCAGCGCTGTATATCACTGACCCGCCCTGCCCCAATTGCATGAAAAATATGGCGGAAGCGGGCATTCGTGCGCTGTATATTGATCACAAAGGGTTTGATAAAGATTGGGCAAAGCGACGAGGCGACAGTTTTGATACCATGTCGATGCGTATAGCCGAGCGTGCGGGGATAGATGTTTATGTTTTATATCGCAAGGAGGAGCGGTTTGAGACGATATCGCGTCATGCGATGGGGTATAAGCCGCCGGTGGAAAATCCTGCAGTTATTGCGCCTGCGGATAAAGCGGATTGGGAGAAATTAATTGCTGATATGAACGCGTCATATGGCGATGAGCCTTTTGCAATGGGGTTGGGGAGCGATGCACAGGGCGCGATCATTTCGCTTGTTGTGGATCGCCATCCGACGGTGGGTTATACAAGTGATACGGTGGAAGACAAGATGGGTAAATATAGTTTTATCATGCAACCGCTGAACCGATTATTGATGATAGCGGCGAGCGAAGGGGTTGTGCTTATGGACGATCACATATATTCCAGCCGTGTTCCAACGTCACGAGAATTTGTAAATTTTGTTGGGGCGGGATTTTCAGCGTTGCGGATTGGCCGTTCTGAGTTATGTCGTGATGATTTTGGGTTATCCGCAATGGAAATGTTAAAAAATGCAGGGATATTAAGCATTTCTTAAAGCTGTAAATGATATATAATGTATTGGTCTTTATTTTTTCAAACCTAGAACTTGACAGAGGATACGTTTATTATGCCTATAGAAGAGCGCTTTATTACTTTTAATCTGAACGAAATATACAAAGCCATTGTGATTAAATGCACACAAGATGAGCACCCAGATCCGCCAAAGGGGAAATTGTTATCCATCGAATTAAATGATGAGGAACATAATTCCAAAGATATTATAACGGCAAAAATTCAAAATGAAGATGGTACGGAATCTGCTGTCGATTATGACCGCACATTCTTTGCGCTGGCGTTGGTGTTTTATTGCCAAGGAAGTGGTATTCCTTTGCCGCAAAGTGGGCAAAAGACTTTGAAGATTTTGGAAGATAAAATCATTATGAAGATTGAGCTGGAACGCAGTGCTGAAAAGTCGCAGAAAGCGGCTTAGGATATAAATGATTAGAGGAACCGACTTTGCTTGTGTGCGGGGTCGGTTTTTTTGTTGTTTGGTTGGAAGAGTTAATCGACAATAAAATCAGAAATTTTATGTTTTTCAGGCTTCCAATTGTAGATTTTATTTAATGCATAAGCGCAGCGCACAAGGTGCTGGTTGATTTTTGTGCCGATTTTTTCTTCATATTGGATGCAGATTTTTTGACAGATTTGTGCGCCGTAAGCGTTGAGTTTTTTAAATTCTAGGTGGCGGAAATTGATGTCGCAACCACCAAAATCGATGTTGCTTATGGCGTTTGTTTTGTGATCGTAGAGCATGTTGCCGGACACTAGGTCTTCGTGGATCAATACGCGATCATCCTTGTGGTTTTTGTATTCTCGGATGTAAAATTCAGCGTCTTGGATGCAGGATTTTTGTGCGGCGGATAGATCGAGTTTTTTCAATTTTTCGATATTTTTTATGATTTCGGCATGGGAGTAGGTTTTGTCTGATTTATAGAGCGGCCTTTGTATTTTTTGTGTGGCGGTTGTATGGAAGAAGCACAGAAAATCGACGATTTGATTGATAATGTGTTGTTGTTTTGACGAATCTAGCGCGGTCAATATTTCTGGGGTTAGATGATCTCCGCGCATTTTGCTGATGCGCATGATGCCATATTCTGGATTGCAATCGAGAAGTTTTGGGGTGTCGATGGGCGAGTGTTGGGTAAGAATATTGAGCAGCTTGGATTCACGCTCCCGCGTTTTCATCGCCCATTCGTGGCGTGGCAGTCGGAAGACACAATCTGGTGCTAAGATTACGAAATTTTCTTGACCGTGTGCAGCGTGTATGAGGGGCACTGTTGCGTATTCTGGGTATAAGCGGCGAATGAACGCGGCGGCTTCGTCGTGATTTTTGGGAAAGTTCATGGGTTAGTCACCCCAAGTTATATCTATTTGCGGCAGGGCATCGCCATTGATTAGACCGTAATGATGTTCATCGACTAGGCCGTGTTCTAGCCTATGTTGCGCGCGCAATATGCCTTCTTTTTTGAAGCCTGTTTTTTCGATGACGCGTTGGCTGGCGGCGTGGCCTTCGGCGTGGGAAGCAGAGACTTTTTGTGCGCCGAGGGCGTCAAATGCGAATTTGGTGAGGCTTTGGGCGATTTCCGTGGCGTAGCCTTTGCCTATTTCGGATGTGCGGACGGAAAAACCGAGTGAGAACATAGGAATATCCCATTGGCAACGGCCTAAGCCGCCGCCGCCGATCACGTGATCTTCATTATCTATGTCGAAAGCGAGAATTAATATGTTCTCACCTTTTAAATATTGTTCGTGTTTTTGTTTGCAGAACAGCTCATCGTCTTTAACTGTGCGCGTTTCTGGTGACGGTGGGTGCGTCCATATCCACCATTTTGAAAATTCCACCCAGCTTGAGATTTTATAATCGAAGACTTGCTGCGCATAGCGCGGATGGATCGCCACGATTTTTAAACGTGGTGTGATGATGGGGAATGGTATTTGATCGCCGAGCAAATCGTCTAAACGTCTAGCACGAGCCTTGCGGGGTCTTCGATGGCGTCTTTGATGCGCACGAGGAAGCTTACGGCTTCGCGGCCATCAACCATGCGGTGATCGTAGGAGTGGGCGAGATACATCATTGGGCGGGCTTCGATGGCGCCACCTTCAACGCATACTGGGCGTTGGATGATGTTATGCATGCCCAAAATGCCCGATTGTGGGGTGTTGAGGATGGGGGTGGAGAGCATGGAGCCGAAGATGCCGCCATTGGTGATAGTGAATGTACCGCCCGTCATTTCATCGATGGAGAGTTTTCCATCACGCGCGCGGGTGCCGAGATCAACGATTTTAGCTTCGATTTCGGCCATGCTCATTTGATCGGCGTTGCGGATAACGGGGACAACCAAGCCCTGGGGCGTGGATACGGCGACTCCGATATCATAGTAATTTTTGTAGACGATATCATCGCCGTCAATTTCTGCATTCACGGCAGGAAATTCCTTAAGGGCGTTGATCGCGGCTTTAACGAAAAACGACATGAAGCCGAGTTTGATACCGTGTTTTTTCACGAACTGATCCTGATATGATTTGCGCAATTCCATGACGTGGCCCATATCGACCTCGTTAAATGTGGTGAGCATGGCGGCGGTGTTTTGCGCTTCTTTGAGGCGGCTTGCGATGACTTTGCGGAGTTTGGTCATGCGCACGCGTTCTTCGCGCGGCTCGTCTTTGCGCGGCGCTTTGGGCGCGGAAGTGGATGGTGTGGGAGCGGATTTTGCGGCGCCCGATGCAATTGCTTTTTCGACGTCTTCTTTGGTGATGCGGCCATCTTTGCCGCTGCCCTTGATAACGCTAGCGCTTAAGCCGTTGTCAGCAAGTAATTTGCGGACTGCGGGGGAAGTTTTGCCAGCGTCTTTATTTGAATCAGACGATTTTGATTCAACAATTGCGGGAGTTTCGGATTTTGCGGCTTTGGCGGAGGCGGCGTCGTTTGCAACTTTTCCTGTGCCTTTACCCATTGAGCCTAGGATTGCGCCGACTTCTACGGTTTCGCCTTCGCCTACGGTGATTTTGGCGATAATTCCGTCAGAAGGGGCGTTGACCTCGAGTGTGACTTTATCGGTTTCCAGCTCTACGATTGGCTCATCGGCCTTAACACTTTCGCCTTCTTTTTTCAGCCATTGCGCGACAGTCGCTTCGGAAACGGATTCGCCAAGTGTGGGGACAACGATATTGGTCATGAGATTTGCCTGTTATTAAGATTGGTATGATAACAAAATGTAAGCTTAGCATATCATAAAGGCAAGGGGGAATGTAGGGAAAGATTTTGGTTTTTCACCACGGATGAACACAGATAAACACGGATGATTTTTGTTTGTTTCTGAGTGATGCGTTTGTTTGGGGTTGCTTTGGATGACAATTTTTAAAAATGTGTCCAGCCTTTTGCGTTAAACGGGATGGGGGTTTTGTGTTTGTCTAGGATGATTATATCGCGGTTGGTTGTGAATTGACCAATGATGTGGAGGTCAAGGATTTGGATGATGGTTTTGGCGTGTTGCGGTGGGATGGCGAAGAGGAGTTCGTAATCATCGCCGCCGCCTAGCAAGTCTTCGGGGGGCAGGTTGCTTTTGGTGATGGGGATTTTGGCGAGTTCGACAGTTGCGCCGAGATTTGACGCTTTACAGATATGGCCTAGGTCGTTGAGGAGGCCGTCGGAGATGTCGATGGCGGCGGTGGCGTATTTTTGAAGTGTGTCGATCATATCTGTGCGGGGAGTAGGAATGCGGCGATAGTTGCTGGCGCGGGCGCGGCCTATTTCTCCTGTCACCACGACAAGATCACCCGCTTTTGCGCCGCTGCGTTTGATCGCTTTGCCGCGTGGGACAAGGCCGAACATGGTGATAGTGATGATGAGGGTGGATTTGGAAAGCGTTGTATCGCCGCCGCTGCAAAAAATATCATAGTGCGCGTTGTCGATGAGAAGTGCGGCGGTGAAGCTTTCGAGCCACTGGGGATCTGGCGTTTGTGCAAAAGCGAGGCTGAGTTGATAACTATGAGGGGTTGCGCCCATTGCCGCGATATCGGAGAGATTGGCACGTAAGGCTTTGTGCGCGATGTTGGCGGCGGGTTCGTCGGCGTGGAAATGGATGTTTTCGCAGAGTGTGTCGGTGCTGATGACTAACTCAAACCCTTCGGGTATAGCGAGAATTGCCGCGTCGTCGGTGAGGTCAAGCGCTTCGGCGCGCCCCATCGTCAGAGGGGTGAAATATTTGGCGATGACATCAAATTCGTTCATGGTTAAGGTTTTAACGTCTTCATGAAGGCATCTTTTGATTGCTGTTTTTCCGCTTGTGAATAGCCGTCCCATTCTTGTTTGTTATAAGCCAGCGTTTCATCAATATGTGCATCTATAAATGTGTGATCATTATAAGCATATAGATTTAAAGCATCCTGAATGGATTTGGCATAGGCGCCTTCACAGTCTTCTTTTGCCAGCCGATCTTTGGCATAGATTTTTGCTTCTATTGCCAATTGCCCAAATTGCTTTAGGAAAGATTTTTTTATTTCGCTTTCATGTTTTTTCTTATCATAGACTTGGTCGTTTTCATGTAAGGCTTGTTTGAATTTTTTCTCAAAGAATGCAAAATTTTTATTCAGGATTACGGATTGGTTTTGCAGGAGGTTTTTTTCCTGCTCGTTGGTTTGTTTCATAAGAGTCTGCTTTGATCCGCCCATGCAGGTTTCGTAATAAGCTATGCCGCTTTCATAGTGTTGAACTATGCGTCTGAGCACAAATTGCTCCAGAATTTCCGGATTATCCAGATTTATTTCTGGTGGCTCTGTTTGTGCGAAGGACGCGGTTGAAAATAGAGCTATAGCGAGGGTTAAAAATATTCTTTTCATCGTTCATCCTTTGTCCAAAATTTGTGAAAATGATGCACTGGTCCTGCGCCTTGGCCAATGTTTAGTTGCTCGGCATGGGTGATAGCAGCGGTGATATAGGTTTTGGCTTCGCCGACGGCGGCGGGGAGTGTATGGCCATTGACGAGGTATACGGCGATGGCGGCGGAGAGTGTGCAGCCTGTGCCGTGGGTGTTTTTGGTGGGGTGGCGCGGGGCTTCGAACGCTTGCAGTTCGTTGTCGAATGCCAGCATGTCAATGCACATGTCACCGATGTTATGACCACCTTTGACGAGCACGGCTTTTGCGCCTAATTCAAGCAAGTCACGCGGGTCTTCGCTGCCGAGTATGCGTGCTTCATGGGTGTTGGGTGTGATGAGATCAGCGAGTGGAATGAGGT
>JBBKXA010000018.1:0-2574 GCA_037969235.1 Bdellovibrionales bacterium
TTGCAAAAAAGCTGCGCGGCCTTCATTAATCGTGCAATGCGCGTACGGCTGATGCTCTTTCCGTAACGCTTTAGCTTCTTTCTAATCCGCCGCGTGCCATAAAGGCCACGGCTTTCAACGAAAATAGCCCTAATCATCTCGGTTAATGCCTCGTTTTTTTTCCCTATCGGTTTTTGAGGGATCAAGCCATTGATAATAGGCGCTGCGCGACACTTTCAAGAAATGACACATGGTCGATATTGAAAAAAGATGATGGTGCTGGGCAATCCAGGCGTACTTTACAGGGCGTCCTTGGCAAAGTACGCCGCTGCTTTTTTTAATATGTCGCGCTCCAGCTTCACGCGTGAAAGCTCTTTCTTGAGGCGTTTGATTTCTTCCGATTGGGGCTGTGTTGTTGTGTTTGTTTTGCAATGATCTCCAGAATATGTGTTGACCCAACCATATAAGCTTTTAGGACTCACCCCAAGTTCACGTGCCGTTTGGCTCATGGGTTGGTCGGATTCAAGGGCGAGTTTTGCTGATGAAACCCTGAATTCCAAGGGATAGCGGTGATATTTCTTTGATGACATGAGTGCGGTTCCTTATTTTAGACTTTTATAACTTTATTGTTCGCTATAGTGTAGCCACATCAATTTTAAATGGTGGTGTAGTAAGGCACAGCTTTCTAACTTCTCAAACATAACGCAACATATTGATTTAGAATAACAAAAAATCACGGTCTAAAAATATCGGGGTTTTTACCCATACGCCAGTTCGAATCCCAATTGCCCCCAATGAAACGTCCCGAACGGGGTTTTTACTGTCCATTTAAGTGCTACACCATCTAAATAGGCCCGATAAGGTTTATTATCTTGCATTTAACCTTCTTTGTGTTAATATCACACCGAAAGGGTTGATTTATGAAAGCACTTACAGATACTAAACAGCTGGGACAAATGATCCGCGCGGCGCGCAAATCTCAAGGATTAACGCAAGAGCAACTGGCGGCAACATGTGGCACGGGCGTACGCTTTATCCGAGAGCTGGAGCATGGCAAAGAATCCTGCCAAATTGGCAAAGCAATAATGGTGGTTAAAATGCTCGGTATGGAAATATTGGTCAACGGACCAGATTTTGAAGCAATATCCGGCGATGGTAGAGGTTCGGGAAGTGGCGCGGGTATTGGTGATGGATCTGGGTGGGGGTAAAGATTATGAGCCGTATTCTTGATGTGTATCTCCATGAGATTTTTGCCGGGCAGTTAATCCAAAATGATTCCGGTGGGCTGTCATTTACCTATGACGCAAACTATGTAAGCGGACATCATGCGTTTTTATCACTGTCTCTGCCATTACGAGAGGAGGTTTTTGAGAGCGATGTTGTGCGCGCCTTTTTCTCCGGCCTTTTGCCAGATGATATTGTGCGTCACCGTTTGGCACGCTATTTGGGCGTATCGGAGAAGAACCCGTTTTCCTTACTTGAAGCCATTGGCGGAGAATGTGCTGGTGCCCTATCGCTTTACCCGCAAGGGCAAACGCCGCCAAAAACATCACAAGATGATGCAGAAATTCTCGATGATAAAAAACTGCAAGAAATTCTAGATCTCTTAAAACGCCGCCCTCTTTTGGCTGGCGATGATGGACTGCGCCTGTCCCTTGCCGGAGCGCAAGACAAAATTGCTGTGGGATTGCGCGATGATAAAATCGCCTTGATACGGGGTACAACACCCACCACGCACATCCTAAAGCCCGTGATTGATGATATTAAGGACAGCGTTCACAATGAACTCTTTTGTATGCGTCTGGCAAAATTAGTGGGTATTGATGTGCCCTCTGCTCAAATGCGCATTGTGGGCGATACACCATATTTTTTGGTGGAGCGCTATGACCGGGTGTATGATGACGGCATGATTAAAAGGCTTCATCAGGAGGATTTTTGTCAAGCTTTGGGCATTATGCCCGATGTGAAATATGAGCGCGAAGGTGGCCCAAGTTTTGCGCGGTGCCAGGATGTTTTGCGAGATGCTTCTGCTAAACCTGCTGCTGATCAGATTGCTTTGCTAGAGCGCCTTATTTTTAATTACCTCATCGGAAATGCCGATGCGCACGGAAAAAATTTCTCGCTACTTTACTCTATGAATCGTGGGGGGAATAAACCTGAGCTTGCCCCAGCCTATGATTTATTAAGCACGGCTGTGTATCCGGATTTATCCGCTAAAATGGCCATGAAGATCGGCGGGAAATACAAACCGGATGATGTTTTCCTGCGCCATTGGCACAAATTGATTCCCGATATGGCGGCAGCCAGAAAAAATCTTGAAAAACAAATTGAAACCATGGCTGTAAACTGCCGCGACAAAGCGCATGATTTGATAGAAACGTTAGAAAAAGACAATATTAAATCGAGCATTTTTGATGACATATGCGACGTTATTAATGAGCGCGCGAACCATATTGGCGGGGAATTATTGTAGCTCCTCTACTGCTCTAATGACATTGATTATATTGTGTTTTTCATAGCATGTGCGGCGAATAGGAGCTGTATTCACCGCATAAAATACGGTCATTATACTTGCTGTTGCGGCGAATATGGCCT
>JBBKXA010000019.1:0-24029 GCA_037969235.1 Bdellovibrionales bacterium
TTCAATCCGATCGAACCATCATTCGGAACACTCAAACGTAAAAGAGAATTTGCCCCACCTGACACACCAATAATTGAAATCATTAAATCATCCGAATGTTATTTGGAATGACTATAGCATCTGCGCTTGGTTTTCAATGCTTTTGATATGCCCCAGCGCCGCCCCATTATCTCGCCTTGGTCTGCGTGATTAATTTCATTTAAAGGGGTTAATGGGTCTAAGCCTTTACACATATAACTCAGCGTGCCAAGCACCGCATGTAATGGGCTTAAATCTCCAAAATTAGGATATTGAATGTCTTCGAATACTACTCGCGGTCTTTTTACTTCAAAGGGCAACCAGCGCCGCATCGCTCGTTTATAAGCCACCTGATACCCCTTTGGAATGTGCAGCAACAAATGAACATGAATGCCTTTATGCTTGCCGTTTTCCAGCGTGTAAACATATGCTACGGGCAAGCCACGCCGTTGTAGCCATTTCCTGCTATGTTCTAAATACTGCAATACAAACTTTTGCGGGCGTTTCTTGTCTGCATAATCATCATAGTGAATGGTGATGAATCTGTTTAATGGGCAACCCAAATTAAACGCGTTTTCGCCTGCATTAAATAACGCTATAACTTGCTTTTGTGTAAGGCTTTGAGTGGCGTGAATATAGGATATTTTCGTTATACTATATAAGTGTGGTTTTTTGTTCATGTGCGCTATACCCCTTGTGTTCTTGCGTTTCGCGTATTTTGTAAGTGCTAAAAACTTCCGCTCAATTTTATACTCTCTGATACTCTCTGATACTTCATTCAATCTTATGCATATAAGCCCATTTTTCTAAATCATCTTGAGAATAACGAATAATCCCACCACGTTTTAAGTATGGGGGGCTTGTATTGTTTTTTCTCCAGCGTGCGAGTGTGGGAATAGAAACGCCCAAATAAATGGACGTTTCTTTTGTGGTTAAGTATCGCATTTAAGCCTATTGAATTTCTAATACCTCAATAGGCGTATGCAGGACATATCGTCCATGCCAGCCATGCGGGTGTTCTTCTCTTAATGTTACAATATCAAGGCCGTAATCACGCTTCAGGATATGAATGTATGCCCCTAGGCGAAAAGCCCAGCTCGACATTTCTAAGGCAGTAACGCCGTGCTGCCCCTTACTCGCTAGCGCGGCTATTGTGCGGGCAACTGTGCGCGATGTGATGTGTATCACTTTCGGTTCTTTGTTGAGCCAGATTCTAGCTTTAACGGCTTTGATGTTGATAATAGTAGTTTGTGTCGGTATGCTCATTTGGCAATCCTCTCTTATGGTTTCTAATGATAGTTAGGTTTTGTGCGCCCTTTGGATATCTGACTATCTGAGGGGCTTTTTTTGGCTATTGCCCTGCGTTAATTTTTGGCAGGATAATTTTCAAGCTTAGCCACGTATTCATCAAGGTTTTCACGCTTAACTAATGTGCGCCGCCCTAATTTAGTTGCGGCGATATTGCCGTTTGAGATTTCTGAGTAAAGCTTGGTTTTTCCAATCGACAAAAGATTTGCCGCTTCATCCAATGTTAGTAGTATGTTCTGCATTTATTTTCCTTTGAATGTCATTCGCGTAAACACTATTGTTCGCGCTCATGTTTCAAAGATAGAAAAATTAAAGTAAAAAAAGAATACGTGAAAAATTATCACGTACTATTATGAATATTTTAATCATCATAACCCCAATTAAATTCTTCTTTAATAATCTCGTAAGCATTTTGAGCATTCGGATATAGATGCGCTGGAAATTTTAAATTATTACGAAAGAACTCATCAATTTCACCGAAATAAGGCGAAAACATAAAGTGGTCACACCAATTTGCAGGATTATGTTTTCTTAAAAAGCTGGCGTGAAACTTCTCAATTTGTGCTTTGTGATAGCGTTTGTATTCGTCCGTTGATTTCTGTGGTATAAGTATCCATTCAGCAACTGCTGAAATAGCATGGTCTTTTATCATCCCTGCAATTATAAGTGCTTGCACAATGCTACCAATAGCCATGTGTTGAATATGAAAGTTATTGGAGGAGCTTAAAGATTTATGTTTAATGAGGGATACATGATACCCGTTGTAAATTTCTGCAATATCGGCATCAAGCTTATTGCCAGTAATCTTAGCTTTGGCATCAAAATATCCTATTGTTAAATTTATTAAATCCGTTAAAAGAGGAGCTGTGCTTTCACGCTTTTTTAGTTTTAATATTTTACTTTCAAGTGTTTTCAAATTTTCTAGTAATCGAGACTCAATGTTATCCGATTTATTAAAACCATAAGCAGAATCTAAAATTTTATCGTAAAAATTATCATCACTTTCCATCATTCTCTCGCTTTAAAATTGCCCTTAATCACTTCGCCATGCCCCGCAAGCCTATCCAATAAATCAGCCCACTCCTGCAACATCGATATGCGATGGTCATCAAACTCTGTGCGGTCATAGGCTTCGCCAAGGGTGGTGCGGGTTTTGTGTGCCAGTTGTTTCTCAATAACCTCACTGTGATAATCCAGCTTTTCACGAATAGTTGTGCGGGCGAGGGCGCGGAAACCATGCCCAGTCATAACGCCTTTATAGCCCATGCGCTCCAATGCTTTTAAAATCGTGTTGTTGCTCATGGATTTAATCGGGCGCACTTGGTTTGGAAATACCCAATCCCATTGCCCCGTGAGTTCTTTTTGCGCTTGCAATATCTCAATGGCTTGTGTACATAGTGGCACGATATGCTCTTTACCCATTTTCATACGCTCGGCTGGTATCGCCCATCGCTTTTCATCGAAATCAAACTCATCCCATTTCGCCTGTATAAGCTCACTGGTGCGCACAAACGTTAAAAGCAATAAGCGCATAGCGTGGCGGGTGTGTTGATATAGCCGTGCATCGTTGCGCTCTAATGCCTGTAAGAACGCTGGCAGCTCTTTTGCAGTAAAGGCGGCAAAGTGTGTTTTCTTGTAAGGTTTTAATTGCCCTACAAGGTCACGCGTGGGGTCACTCTCGGCTTTGCCCTCACCAATCGCATATCTAAATACTTGCCCGCAACATTGCAAATTGCGCCGTGCTATCTCATGTGCCCCGCGTGATTCAGTCTTGCGCATGGTTTGCAGGATTAAAGGGGGCATAATTGCCGTGATAGGATATGCCCCCATATCGGGAAAAACATCACGCTCCATGCGGTATAGCACTTCTTTAGCATAGCTTTCACTCCAGCGCGGCTTGTAATGCTCATGCCATTCACGCGCCAAGGCTTCAAAGCTATTCTCTGCATTCAGCTTGGATATGCGCTTTTTCTCCTGCTTTTCAAAGCTGGGGTCAAAGCCATCTTTGATAAGTTTGCGGGCTTCATCGCGCTTGTCGCGGGCTTCGCTTAATGTGGTTTCAGGAAATACGCCAATCGCTAAACGTTTCTCTTTGCCATTAAAGCGATATTTCATACGCCAATATTTTGATTCGCTCGGCATAACCTCAAGATACATGCCCATGCCATCACTTAGCTTATAGGCTTTGTCTTTGGCTTTTGCGCTCTCGCATTGTCTATGGTTTAACTTCATTTGGGGGCATTAACTCCATCATATGTGCTTTATGCCCCCTCATGTGCCCCCTTTATATTGCGGGTTTAAGCGGTCACGAGCGAGCAACCATGAATGATAGTGTAAATGTAGCCGTTGACCAGTGCAAGCTTTGCGGTTAATAATGATTGTTAATGAATGTTGGTGAAGAGGAAAATGGCGGAGACTGAGGGATTCGAACCCTCGATAGAGCTATAAACCCTATATACCCTTAGCAGGGGCACGCCTTCAGCCACTCGGCCAAGTCTCCAAACCATTGAGAACGTTTTAGAGGGTATTGCCGCCTTTGGCAAGAGGGTTTAGGAAAAATGATATCGCTTTATTTGCGCATTAAGGCAAGTAAGATTTTAAACGCTCAGGCCAGCTCATATCATCTGTCGTATCAATAAATTCATTGATCTGCATCATTTGCCATTCGGTGTTACTCATGCGAAAAATACAGGCAAATATAAACGCGTCTTTATCGTGCCCCGTAATTTTCAACAGATCACAATGTACAAAGTTACGATTAGTGTATCCATCGGCCAAGCGCATTTCCGGCTCCGCGACTTCGGCAAAATTCTGTCCGCTTTTGATCGAGGCTTTGAAAATAATGCTGTGAATTGCAGGGTTGAGGTCTTTCAACTCCACCGAAATCTGTTCATCGTCTCCATCGCCAATACCTTCGACATTATCGCCGCTGTGATATATCTGCCCTGTTTGATCAACTTCACGCCCAGATTCCACTGAAACGTGATTAATGTAGCGTTTTTGATCGTCAAAAATATAGCAAGATAGATCAAGGTCGTGATGCGTCTTCTTGCCGCCCGTTATCTCGCGCGCCTTATCTATCAGGCTGACTTTTTTATTCGGATTCCATCCCAAACCAACAAAAACACGGTGGCGGGCTTCTTGGGTGACATTCAAAGGCGTGGTTTTTTTATCGCTCATAAAAACAATTCTATACCTATCCGTGTTCTAATCCAAGGGGCGCATTATGATCGCGGTTAGATTTTAGAACAAGATGATCAGGCGGGCGAGCTATAGTTTCCAAAAACAATGGGTTTTTAATGCTTTGTGCCTGATCGGATGCCCAAATAGCGTAGGCTTCATCGTCGGCGAGGTGATCAAATTGTGCCCGCGCTTCGTAAAAAACTTCGCGGCAATACTCTGGCCAATCCGGTTGCGGCATTAACTCCAGCAAAGCCCGTACGCATTTGAGCGCTCGCGTGATGCCTGCGGGTGAAATGTCGGTAATACCACTTAAATTATGGCCTTGACTGTAATGGACAATAGCACCGGGCGCCATATCGGCCTTAGCGCCCAACGCCAATGCGCGGCCAAACATTAAAATATCAAGATAAGCATCCACCGCGCGTGGCATCTGCGCATGGTCTTGATAAGATGCTTTCCGAAAAACATCTGGTTTCACCAATGTGTTGCTATAGGCCAACGCATTTTGCAGATGATTGTTTTCGAAATTCCGTATAGATGCAAAATCATCTTTCGTAGAAAAATAGGGGCGGGCATTGTCATCGGGCTGGTCACCCCAGAATAATTTAAAATCCGCATAGACAATATCGCAGCCCGAAGCCAGCATATGGCGGGTCATAGCGTCATAACAATGATCATCGGGGACATCACCAAAATCCGCCATAAGCGTCGCCATATATTGCCCCGATAAATCACCGTCAACAAACGGATAAAGACGCTGCGCCGCCGCAGAGTTATTCGTGCATCCCTCATCGAGCGTCACTTGATGCAAGCGTGTATCAATATCAAAATTACGAGCGTGCGTGCGAAACATATCTGGGATAAAATCTTTTAAATTCGCACTGGTCGCGGCGAGCACATCAAAGGAAGTGTTGGGACTACCATCAGCATGCCTCTGCCGCCCCCAAGCCGCAATCGTACGCGGCGCATTTCGAACATATGGCGAGCTTTCATCCTCCGCCCAAAGCGCAGCGTTAACAAGGATGCGAGGTCGCTTAATCATAGCCACAGCCTAGCAATACGCGGTGCTATGAAAAGGAAATTATGATAACTTCGTCTTCAACAGCTCATTCACCGCCGCAGGGTTCGCCGTGCCGCCGGTTTTTTTCATTACTTGACCAACAAAAAATCCAAACAATTTGTCTTTACCACCGCGATATGCCGCGACCTGACCCTCATTTTCTGCGATTACTTCGTCAATGATTGCGTCTATCGCGCCTGTGTCCGTGACTTGCTTCAATCCTTTTTCCTCGACGATCACGCTGGCATCTTTACCGCTTTTATACATCTCCACAAAGACATCTTTAGCGATTTTTCCCGATATCGTATCATCGGCAATTAATCCGATGAGACCGCTGAGTTGTTGCGCAGAAACGGGAGAGGCGGCTAATGTGGTTTCGTTTTTGTTCAAAATGCCCAAAAGTTCGTTTATTACCCAATTTGCCGCTAATTTAGGATCGTTATCATTCGATACAATCTCATAATATTCCGCCCGCACTTGCTCGGCGATTAAAACAGAGGCATCATAAAGGCTTAAGCCATATTCATCCATGAAACGATGTTTTTTCTCATCGGGCAATTCGGGAAGGGTCGCACGAATGCGCTCAATCTGGTCGTTGCTAACATGAAGCGGCAACAAATCAGGATCAGGGAAATAGCGGTAATCCTGCGCTTCTTCCTTGGAGCGCATGGAGCGGGTAACGCATTTAACTGGATCCCACAAACGCGTTTCCTGCACAACTTCACCGCCTTCTTCAATCAATTCAATTTGGCGTGCGACTTCATAATCAATCGCTTGTTGCACAGCCTTAAGCGAGTTCACGTTTTTAATCTCTGCTCGCGTGCCCAATTCATCACCTGGTTTGCGCACGGAAATATTCACATCGGCGCGCATAGATCCTTCATCCATATTGCCATCACATGTTTCCAAATAACGCAAAATCATACGAATTTTGGATAGATACGCCACCGCCTCATCCGCGCCACGAATATCTGGCTCCGATACAATTTCCATGAGCGCACAACCAGAGCGATTCAAATCTACATAAGATTTGGTGGGGTGCAAATCATGCACGCTCTTGCCCGCATCTTGTTCCAAATGCATACGGGTAATACCGATTTTTTTAACGCTGCCATCGGGCAAATCCACTTCGATTTCACCTTCGCCGACAATAGGATGTTCGAATTGCGAAATTTGATAGCCTTGCGGAAGATCCGGGTAGAAATAGTTTTTTCGCGCAAACACCGACATATTGTTGATTTTTGAATTGATCCCCAATCCCGTTTTAATCGCTTGCTCTACGACAAATTCATTCAGCACTGGCAGCATTCCTGGCATCGCCGCATCAACTAGGGAAACCTGACTGTTCGGCTCCGCGCCAAATTGGGTGGAAGCGCCTGAAAATAGTTTGGAATTTGCAATCACTTGCGCGTGCACCTCCATCCCGATAACCACTTCCCAGTCACCAGTCTCGCCGCGAATTAATTTAGAGTTCGTTTCAATCATAATTTCATTATCCCTATAAATATTGCCCCAAAATTATCGGCCCCATTGACTAAGTTCATGTTTCTGTACGCATGTCGCCATATGATAGCGCGAAGCATTATCGAATGTCTTGCTCTCCATCAATTCCCGCAAAGGATCAAGATCGGTCTTATTCTCTTCCAAAGCTCTTCTAATATGTTCTGGTGCAGACTCACGCATAAAATCAGCCATTCCACTGCTCAAACAATCACAAACTTTCGTGGGTTTTTTCATTTTCGCCTTAACATCTGGGTTATTAACGCATTGATCCATAATCAACGCTTTGGTGGGGTATTCTATACATGGCGCATAAACGAACAACAGCATGCGTCCGCGCTGCAGTGCGCCTTCTTCGGTGTCTGTATTCATGGCTTTCATTTGATCAACCGTCATATTATTGGGAATTTGCGCCGCAGTACATGTACACAAAGTTTCCAAATTATTCCCATTTAAAACCGCCGTAGCCTTGGTCATGCAGTTATTATAATATTGATTGGCAAATTCATTTATATTTTGTGGCTGGGCCGTTAAGGGCTTTGCATCTGGCACTTCTTTATCCATCAATTTCATGATTTCTTTGTGTTCTTCAGACGGTGGCGCAGGCTTAGGATTTTTATTAATAAAAATATCCGCCGCATTCGCATTGCCGACGCAGAAAGCACTTAACATTAACAAAATGAATAAACGCATATTTTACGCCGCCTTTTTCAAAAGAGATTGTGGCATCGCCGAGAAATTCGCAGCTTGTTCAATAACGCCACCAACTTTGAATACCATTTCCTCATCCCATGCCTTACCAAGGATTTGTAGCCCCAGCGGTAGCCCCTGCGAATCAAGCCCCGCCGGTACAGACATGGCAGGAATACCAGCCAAATTCGCCGTCACCGTAAACACGTCATTCAAATACATTTTCACAGGGTCATCCTCATTCGCTCCAATTTCAAACGCCGCACTCGGCGCTGTAGGCGTGAGGATAGCATCGCAAATTTCAAATGCTTTTTCGAAATCCTGTAAAATCAAACGACGCACTTTTTGCGCTTTGATATAGTAGGCATCGTAATATCCCGCCGATAACACGTACGCCCCGATCATAATCCGCCGCTTAACCTCATCGCCAAAGCCTTCAGCGCGGGTTTTCGCATACATATCTTTCAAAGTATCCGCATCCTCGGCGCGATAACCATAGCGTACACCATCATAACGCGCCAAATTCGAAGACGCCTCCGCTGGCGCAATAATGTAATATGTCGGCAAAGCATATTTTGTATGGGGCAGGGATATATCAACAATCTCCGCACCTGCTTCCTTAAGCCACTTCACACCTTGATCCCAAAGCTTTTCAATATCTTCAGGCATGCCTTCTAGACGAAACTCTTTTGGGATACCAATACGCTTGCCTTTGATATCGCCCGTCAGCGCTGCCGCAAAATCAGGTACAGGAATATTGGCCGATGTGCTGTCCTTGGGGTCATGCCCACTCATGGATTGTAGCAATAGCGCATTATCCTTAACCGTACGTGCCAATGGCCCCGGATGATCAAGCGAAGACGAAAACGCCACAACGCCCCAGCGTGAACAACGACCATAAGTCGGCTTAATGCCCACAATACCGCAAAACGCCGCAGGCTGGCGAATAGAGCCGCCCGTATCCGTTGCCGTTGCACCCATTGCAATACGCGCGGCCACAGCCGCAGCCGAGCCACCTGATGATCCCCCAGGCACAAGATCGGCATTTGACCCGCCACTACGCTTCCAAGGGTTAATAACATTGCCGTACGCGCTCGTAGTATTGCTTGATCCCATCGCAAACTGGTCTAAATTGGTCTTACCCAACATAACCGCGCCATCATCGAATAATTTTTGAGAAACGGTTGATTCATATTGTGGAATAAATCCTTCTAGGATTTTACTCGCCGCCGTGGTCTGCACGCCATTAGTGCAAAATAAATCCTTGTTCGCAAAAGGAATACCATCCAGCGCCCGCGAAATACCCGCGGCATATCTCTTGTCACTCTCCGCGGCTTGCTTCATAGCAATCTCTGGCGTTTCCACGATAAACGCATTCAAATGCCGCGCAGCTTCAAGCGCCGAAATATGCGCTTTGGTTAATTCCGTCGCAGTGAAATCTTTATTCTTTAAACCTGTTAAAGCTTCATCAATCGTTAAATGTGTTAGCTCAGTCATCTTTAATCTTCCTGCTCAACAATTTTGGGAACAACAAAAAATCCTTGTGTCTCTTCCGGAGCATTCGCCAACACTTTGTCGCGGCAATCGCCGTCATTCACCACATCCTCACGAAGTGGCAGAGCGATATTCACAACATTGGCCAACGGCTCTACATGCTCCGTATCAACTTCCGAAAGCTGCTCAACCCATTTGATAATGCCGGTCAGCTTTATTTTCATCTCTTCGACCTCGACATCGCTAACTTCGATATTCGCCAGCCGAGCGGCTTTTAAAACGGTTTGTGTATCCATGACATTTTTCCTTTTAGATATAGACTTTTAAAGCACAAAGTAAGACAAAGGAAAACAGGGTTTTTCATTTTTGCCTATAATTTGCCTATAAAAAGTAAGATTTATCGTATGAGCATTGGATTATTAAAAGATATAGCACAAAATTGCCCAAAAAACAGGGCGTTGCTCGGGCTGGATGTGGGGAAGAAAACGATTGGACTTGCCCTCAGCGATCCCACGCAAAACATCGCCACGCCGCTGCAAACAATTAACCGCAGTAAATTCACCAAAGATATGGACGCACTTAACGTAGTAATAGGGGAGTTCGACATAGGCGGTTTTGTAATTGGCTACCCTGTAAACATGGACGGTAGCGAGGGGGCAAGCGCGCAACGCATCCGTGACTTCGCCTTGGAAGTGGAGAAGTCGCTCGGCGGAAATTCATGGATTGCCCTATGGGATGAAAGGTTATCCACAGTTTCTGTGGAAGAGTTTGTGGATAAATACGTGCGAAAACGAAAAACCAAAACAAATGCAAAGGCTTCTGGCCTCATCGACAAACTCGCCGCCCAAATTATTTTGCAAGGAGCGTTGGATTTTTTGGAATGATGGGGGTTGTTATTCTGAAGCGCTCACGCTGAGGAATCTTCTTTTATTCCATGCCCTTACTCCCATAACGCATTAATTCATGCCCATGCTCGCGCATCCAATATTCGCCTTCTACAAAATCATCGCTTAAACTACGGCACTGCGCCCAAAAAGCTTTGGAATGATTAAGGTGCACAAGGTGCGCGACCTCATGCGCAACCACATAATCAAATGATTCGTACGGCGCAAAGATCAATCGCCATGAAAACGATAAATTCCCATCACAAGAACAAGAACCCCAACGGCTTTTTGTATCGCGCACTGTTACGGCGTTGATGGTTTTATTAATCATCGCCGCTTTTTCATGCGCCAAACGCGTCAGCTCGACTTTCGCCATCTTCTTTAAAAAGCGTTCAATTCGTGAACTTGGATTTTCTAGATTTGTGGACACCATAATTTCTTTATTATTCAATGTTATACGTGTTGATTTTAAACTATTGTCAGAGGATATCTTAACCCTCCGCAATTGCCCCATAACACAAAATTCCGCATCATGTACGAACATAACGGCTTGCGGCAATTCCGCTAATTTTTCTCGCATCCAATAATCATGCTCCTCGGCAAAACGCGAAGCGCGCCGCATGCTGGTGCTCTGAGGTACAATTAAATGAAAAATGCGATCCTTCGGATCTAGTCGCAACGCCAACCGCTTTGCTCGCGCACTACGTTTAACCTCTATATAAGGTGGAAAATCATACTCTTTAAGCGCAAACATGCGGATATATTAGAGCGTAAGCGCGGGCTCTGCAAGAGAATCCCGTTTGTGGTCGGCTGCTGATAACAGTTTTTGATCGGCTTCAAAATTACTTATAAAGTAATAGCCTGCATTTTCTCCAACATCTCTAATAAACTCAATATTTTTAGAGGTCGGAGTCATGCGCATTGATTCGGGGAAGAGATTATTATGATTTAAATCAATGAAATAAACGGGCGCTGACGTCGCCGCCCGTAAAGTGTCAATTCTTTGCTGAGTGCCGCCATAAAAAATACCTCTGTTAGAACTTGATGCATGCAACGGCGCACCGCTGGGATCAACGCTAAGGTAAATAATCGGCGTAGAGTCATTATTATTAATATTTTTATCGTGATGCGATAAGCTTGGATTATTTTCCGCTGCATAAGCGCCATCCCATAACCATTCCCCATTCACCAAAATAGGACCTGTGGTGTTTTCTAGCGCGGCAGAAGCGAGAATATGCTCAACCGTGATCTCTTTTCCAGTAAATACACGCTTTTTAAAATTTTCGGGTGAAATAGGGCCATTTGGATCAATCATAACAGACGCACATACACGCAACTCAATGTCACTATTTTGTATCGCCTCATTGGTAATGCCACAGCCTTCCAAAAGGTGGCGCATATAATCTAAGGGGCTTCTATATTTATTTGAGTTAAAAGAATTCATGAATATGGAGTGCGCATCCTTTGACGCCGCATGGATACAAGAGGCGTTATCACCATCTTGTCCTATATCACTCCAAAGTTTATCTACACTTTTTATACCGCCGCAAACAAAGGCAGCCGCATTTAACGCCCCCGCGCTTGTACCAGTCATACTTTTGATGTCTATATTATCGTATTGGTCTAAGGCTCTCAAAAAGCCACATGCCGCAGCCCCAAGCGCTCCACCGCCTTCTAGGTCAAGGTGAACATAATGGTCAGCTGGAATATTAAAGCCACGCTTTTGCACGTTGCCATAGCGGTCTAAATAATCTTCTGGAATTATCATTTCTCTATTCCTGTTTTTATTTTTTTATTTTTTTACATCGTATATAAAATATATGGGAAAAGCAAGAAATAACCTTTAAGGGTGTGTATTGTTTGTTGTATTGTTAAAATATGATCACCGATTTTATCACCAACTGGCATGCGCATTTTATGAACGTGGAGCGCATTCCCGCCATTTTAATGGCATTATTGCTGTGTGTGGTGACCGGCATGATCACTGGGCCTTTGGTAGGTAATGCTAATCCGTTTATGTGGGTTGTCCTTGATAAATTGTTCGGCAAAACGGGCGCACGCATGGATAAACCACAAAGAAAGCGCGGCGATTTGGTTTTTCGCGGGCTTTTGCTGAGTGTTTTTGTGATCGCGTTTGCTGGATTAATCGGTCAAATGTTTGAAATAGGCGTGCTGCTTCAGCCTTTATATGGCGGCACTCGTGTTATATTACTCGCGTTGTTAATGACATCGGGGAGCGTCTGGTTTGCGTTACTTCGTCTGTATTTTGCCGAAGAACAAGGCAAAGTGGGGGAGGGTGCATATTACGCGATTGCTCGCTCCGCACGCGTAAATCTGGCTATGGGGGATGATTACGGAATCACCCGCACAGCAATGGCCTACAGTGTACGAAGCTTTGATAAAGGGCTGGTTGCACCCGCGCTATGGTATATCCTCGCCGGTTTCCCTGCTGCCACAATGTATGCCGCCCTTGCATTTCTAAGCTGGCGATTCGGCAAAAACGGAAAAAGTAGTGGATTTGCCGCTGTGCCTTTGGCGCTTGAGCGGTTGACGGGGATGGTGCCATCCTTTATATCCGCCGCATTCATCACCATGGCCGCGCTGTTCACCCCTACCGCAAAACTGCATAGCGGCATAGCCTCATGGTTAGGGCACAAAGATCGCGCCCCCTACGATCAGGGCGGCGCGCCCGTATCTGCGCTCGCATGGGGGCTAAATATATCCGTCGGCGGCCCTGTTCATGATCTCAACGGTGACCCCATAAAAGGCGATTGGGTAGGCCCCAAGGGCGCGACAGCCAAGCTTGATCACAAACATTTGCGCCGTGCCATATACATCAATGTCATCGCCCATATCCTCTTTGTCGCCAGCCTCTTGGGGGCATATATTTATGGTCAAATCTAAAGCAATCAAAATTTACGCATTTATTGCTTGACTTGGTGGGGGTATTTGCCCTATTTTCCGCTTTGATTAATTTTTTTGATGTTAAAGGATAACAGCCATGAGCCGTCGTTGTATGATTACAGGAAAAAGCGTAATGAGCGGAAACAATGTTTCTCACGCTTTGAACCGCACCCGCCGTAAATTCTTGCCCAACGTGCAAGATACATCCCTATATAGTGTGGCCTTGGGCCGCTGGATAAAAGTAAAAGCGTCCTCCGCTGGTCTTCGCACCGTGGAACACAAAGGCGGATTCGACAAATTCCTAACCGACACAGCTAAAACAAAACTGGACGAAAAGCTCCGCCCAGTCAAACGCCAAGTTGAAAAAGCTTTGGCGAAAAAAGAAGCGTAGTAGCTCCTTTTAAAATAAATGAAACAACCCGCCTTATATGATGGCGGGTTTTTTATAGGTAAAACATGACCCTCAACTACCCCAATTTCAAATTCGACATCACGCATCGCGACGCAAAGTCAGGGGCACGGATTGGACGACTCAGCACGCCACATGGCGAAATTGAAACGCCTAACTATATTTTCTGTGGAACCAAAGCCGCGATCAAAGCCGTAAGCCCCGCGCAGATGATCGAAGCACAAACCGATATTGTCCTCGCCAACACCTATCATCTCATGCTCCAACCTGGCGCTGATTTAATCGAAGCGGCAGGAGGCCTGCATAAATTCATGAACTGGCACGGCCCCATGCTTACCGATAGCGGCGGGTTTCAGGTCTTTTCATTGGGCGAAGGTACGATGGCTAATGAAATCAAAGGCAAAAACGCGGGCAAGGGGCACGAAAACAAATCCCTGATGAAAATAACGGAGGAGGGGTGCACGTTTAAATCTTATATTGATGGCCGCACCATTAAACTCACCCCCGAAAGCTCCATGGAAATACAGCGTAAACTTGGTGCTGATCTCATCATGCAATTCGATGAATGCACGCCGTATCATGTCGATAAAGACTACACGGCGCGTTCAATGGAGATGTCGATGCGCTGGGGTGATCGTTGCCTCGCCGAATTTGAACGCCACGACTCTACAGCAAAAGGGGGCGCACAAGGACTATACGGAATAGTGCAAGGGGGTGTCCACGCCGACCTCCGTCGCATTTCCGCCGAATACACACGAGATCGAGATTTCTTCGGCACTGCTGTTGGCGGTTGTTTAGGCGGCAGCGACGCGGAAATGGAAACCGTCGTTGGCGCAAGCCTGCCGTATGCGCATCCCAATCGCCCCGTACATTTCCTTGGAATAGGCCAAATCAAAGACGTGTTCAGGTTCGTGCGCATGGGCGTTGACACGTTCGATTGCGTCATTCCCACACGCTTAGCCCGCCACGGCACCGCATTCCTCAAAGGCGCAAAAGGCGAGACGATCAACATCAAAAACGCAAAATTCCGCGACGATCACACACCTTTGGATGAAAGCGGAGATATTCCCGCGTCCAATATCTACACAAAAGCCTACATTCATCATTTATTTAAAGCAGGCGAGATTCTCGGCATGCAATTACTTGCCCAACATAATGTGGCCACCATGAATCGTTTAATGCGAGAAGTCCGCATCGCCATTAAAAACGGGACATTAGATGATTTAGAAAGGCAATGGTTGTATTAGCCTATTTATCTGCGTCAATTTTACTCCTAACCAAATCTTTAACTTTACGCTATACTCTTAAAGAGTTACTTTTAAAGAGTTATTTTTTTCAACAACTAAAAAACACGCGCAATCTATGGCTATTAATTACAATCTCGACAACCGTATGAAATATTTCGGCGATTTACTCGCAGAATATCAAACATGGTTCCTCAGTGTTATTCAAGGTGCTTTACTTGGTAAAGAGGTAAGCTCTCCACCGACAAGCTTGCCAGAATGGATTAATAATCTCTCTATTGATGAATTTAACATTGATGGGCATTACGGCGTGCAAGCGGAAAACATATTGCAACATCACGCAAAATTGGTTGAACATTTTCAAAGATTAATACAGCCATCCGTTCCAGAAGCATTTTTTGCTTTTTCCGAGGATTTTAAATCTTTTATTACAGAGCTGCAAAAATTTGGACATACGGCGACATTGGAAGAATGGGGGCTAGATGTTCTTACAGGATTAAAAAATATAACAATTGTTAAGCCAGATCTTGCGATTGAAAAACAAAGATTGTCCCGCGAAGGCCACCCATTTTCCATTGGTTTAGCGCGTATTGACGATTTTGCAGAAATTCAAAAAAAAATAGGGCATAAAGCTTCAGATAAGATCATTAAAACTACAGCTGGACTTATTCAAAAAAGCTTGCGCTCATATGATGATGCCTATCGCATCAGCCGCGATCATTTTGTTATATGCCTTAAACAATCAGATACCAATGGTGGGCAGAGAGGCCTAGAGCGTTTGCGAGATGTCATGACAGAGGCAAAAGAAACATTCGTAATGGACAATCAAGAAAAAGCAATCACATTATCATGCGTTGTCGCAACCCCTTTAGCCGATGACGATTTAGATGGTTTGATGGACAATCTATATATTGATTTGGATAAAAAAATACGAGACCAAGGTTCAGTTTTAGCATTCCAAGAAATGAGTCCTCTCCAGCGTTTTGTTCATAAAGAAAGCGATTAGGCGCGGTTCACACGTGTCGTCCAAATATGTCCGATACAGATAAAAACTATCAAAAGCTTTTTAAATCAATGCGTATTCCACGCTTTGTCGTGCGTCGTATTGGCCCCAAGAATTATGAAGTTGTGGATGCAAACGAACTTGCCCTAAAATATTTTGATCTAGATGAAACCCAAATTGTTGGTAAAAACATTAGCGAATTTATGAGCGTTGATAATCTGTTGCATTTCCAACAATCGCTTGAGGTCTGCGCATCCAAAAAACGCTCCGTCACCATACAGGCATTACCCGGCGTGCCCGGCAGCATTCGCGTCTACGGCTTTTATATAAGCCCCATCACCAATGAAGATGGAGAGATTGATTATCTCGATATTATCGGACAGCTCGATGTCGCAGATCAATCAATCGTCCAACGTGAACGTGATGACGCAATCTCTTTGCTCACTTCAATTTTCGAAGTGAGCGAGGTGGGCATTATTGTAACAGACACAAACGCCCGAATTGTTCGAGTGAATGACAGTTTTATACGGCTTTTTGGTTGGGCGCGTGATGAATTGCTCAACGCTGATTTTACAGGATTGGTCACGCCTGACGAACGGGATATGGCCAAACGTAACCACGATGAATACGTACGCTCGGGCATTCGCTCATCGGGGGAAATGAAAATTATCCGCAAAGATGGAAGCATCGCAAATTCGCTCTTCACTTCTGCGACATTGGAGCTTAGCCAAAAACGCCGCTTTCAGGTTACAACAGTAATGGACATCACGCTGCGTAAACAAATGGAACAATCACTGCGTATGGCTAAAGACCAAGCCGACGCCGCCAACCGCGCTAAATCCGTATTTCTTGCCAACATGTCGCACGAATTGCGTACACCCATGAACGCAATTATCGGATTTTCTGAAATGATGATGAAGGAAACATTCGGCGCATTAGGGCACGCGAAATACAAAGAATATATCGGTGATGTGCACTCCAGCGCTCGTCATCTGCTTGAGATTATCAACGAAGTTCTGGATATGTCCAAAATTGAGGCAGGGCGCATTGAAATAGACGAATCCGAAATCGACTTTGCCAATCTGGTGCAGTCAGTCATTCGAATGCTCGGCGCGCGCGCATTCGGCAGTAATGTACAGCTCGTATCCGATATCATGGAAAACCTCCCCAATCTTCAAGGCGATCAACGTCTTATTCGCCAAGTTTTGATTAATCTTGTCACCAACGCCGTAAAATTTTCAAATGTAAAAGGCGAGGGCGAGGTCAAAATCTCTGCCTACATGCTCGATAACGGATGTATTCAAGTTACCGTCGCCGATAATGGTGTAGGTATCCCCAAGGACAAAATCAAACAAGCCATGGAGCCATTCGGTCAAGTCAGCGAAGGTGCAGAAAACTCTCTCTATCAAGGTACGGGCCTCGGCCTTCCACTCGCTAAAGCCATGGTCGAATTACATGATGGCACTCTGCGCCTTGAATCCGAAGTCGATGTCGGCACCACAGTGTTTGTCAACTTCCCCGCCTACCGCGTAGTAACAAAATTGTTATAAACACTTGCACCCTTGGGGCGTCCGTTTTAAAGTTGCAAAATAAACAACTAAGACCAAGGGATCATAATGTCTGATTTACAGCAAAAATGTTCAAATGCCGGATTAAAAATGACCGGTCAGCGCAAAGTTATTCTTCAAGTTCTCGATAACGCCGAAGACCACCCTTCTGTCGAAGATGTCTATGAGCGCGCAAAGGGCATTGATTCTTCAATCTCAATAGCCACCGTCTATCGTACTTTAAGCTTACTTGATGAACTCGACCTTGTTATTCGTCATGAATTTCAAGAAGGATATTCGCGTTACGAGGTAAACGTAGACCATCATCATCATTTGGTTGATTTGGAAACAGGTAAAGTCATTGAGTTCCAAAATGAAGAACTGGAAATACTGAAAGTGAGAATTGCCAAAGAACTGGGCTACGAATTGGTTGATCATCGCCTTGAGCTTTACGGTAAAAAGTTGAAATAAAAATGTCATGCACCCCCAAAACTGAAGTCGAAACCGAGGACGGTATTCGTGACGCGCATGATTGTAAATGCTATAGCGCAGTTATGCGTACTTATAGCGCCATGAGCGATGAACCGCGTCAGGTTGCGTTATACGCAGCGCGGCGCGTCTATCGCTATCACCACCCTGAAGACTCCCGCAACGCCGCCGACCTCACCGTTGAGCGTTGGATTAACGCGGGACACGTACATTAAAATATGCCTGACCGTTTGCCGACAGCATTATGGGTTGATGGCGTACTCGCAACCCTCACAGCGCGGGGTATATTCTATTATTTCGCTCAAAAAGGCGATCCTTCAACGGGCTTGCTCCTCCTCAAACTCACCGATACGCGAGGCAAAGTAAGGCTCCTAACGCAACAACGCGATTTTTTGGAAGATAAGCTTGTGTGGGTGGATGCCCTAGACATTGAAAACCCACAAGAAAAAGATGCTGACGCCTTCATCCAAAAAGCAATTCAACGCGACCCCGACCTGTGGGCATTAGAGATAGAAGACGCCACGCTCGTAAATCCCTTCACTGTCTAATTTATCTAAAACTCTACGCATAAACAAATTCACTAAAAACTTTTGTTTATCTCTTGAGGGTTTGGCGTTATATTGCGCGCATGAACACCTTAGAAAAAATTATAGAAAAACGCCGCACATTTGCGATTATCTCTCACCCTGACGCGGGTAAGACGACTCTCACGGAAAAACTCCTTCTCTTTGGTGGTGCAATTGAGCTGGCCGGAGCAGTTAAAGCCAAGGGGGATCGCCGCCGTGCGCGCTCCGACTGGATGAAGGTCGAACAAGAGCGCGGAATTTCCGTCGCATCTTCGGTTATGACATTTGAAAATGGTGGCATTACCTATAACCTCCTCGACACGCCCGGCCACGAAGACTTCTCCGAAGACACTTACCGCGTCCTCACCGCCGTAGATAGCGCAATCATGGTGCTCGACAGCGCCAAGGGGATTGAGACACAAACGCGTAAATTGTTCGAAGTATGCCGCCTGCGCGATATGCCTATTATCACTTTTATCAACAAACTTGACCGTGATGGCCAAGACCCATTTGATTTGCTCGATGAAATTGAACAAAAACTGGCGCTCGATGTTACACCCGCGAGCTGGCCTATCGGCATGGGACGCGATTTTAAAGGGTGCTACGATTTGCTCAACAATCAACTCGTGCTGTTTGACCGCTCCAAAGGCGACAAACTCAGAGACAGCATCGAATGCTCTGGCTTGGACGATCCCAAAATTGATGAACTCCTACCTCCCGAACAAGCCAAAAAACTCCGCGAAGACGTGGAAATGGCGCGTGGCCTATGCCCTGAATTTGACCGCGAGGCTTTCCTTCAAGGCACAATGACCCCCGTATTCTTCGGCTCAGCCATGAACAATTTTGGCGTACGCGAAATGCTCAGCGGAATTGAGCGCTTTGCCCCAAGCCCTCGTCCACAAAAAACGGCTGGCCGTATCATCGAACCAACCGAGAAAAAAGTCACGGCGTACGTCTTTAAAATTCAAGCCAACATGGATCCTAAACACCGCGACCGCATGGCGTTTGCGAGAATATGTTCAGGCCAATTCAAACGCGGCATGAAGCTCAAACATGTACGCTCTGGCAAAATGCAAATCATCCATTCCCCGCAAATGTTCTTTGCCCAAGATCGTGAAATGGCGGAAGAAGCCTTCCCCGGTGATATTATAGGCTTGCCGAACTATGGCGGCCTGCGTATTGGCGATAGCTTTTCCGAAGGCGAGGATTTGGTCTTCACCGATATACCGAGTTTCGCGCCAGAACTCATGCAACGCGCCCGCCCTGAAGACCCGCTCAAAGCCAAACATCTCGGCAAAGCATTAGAACAACTCGCGGAGGAGGGCGCTGCCCGCGTATTCAAGCCCATCATGCAAGCCGACTGGATTGTCGGCGTTGTCGGCGCATTACAATTTGAAGTATTAGCTGACCGAATCCGTACAGAATATGAAATCCCCGTTAAATTCGAACAAACCGAGCTTTACACCGCGAGATGGTTAGCCGCAGAAAGCACCGCCACGCTAAAGAAATTCGTTGACCTCAATCAAAGCTCAATAGCCTACGACCATGACGGCGATCCTGTGTTCTTAGCCCGCAACTCGTGGCACCTCGACGACGCCGTCGATAAAAATAAAGAGATACAATTTAAAAAAACGAAATAATAAAAGCTTGTTTCTAATTCGCCCTTATTCTGCCTCAGTCGCCGCTTTTTCCGCCGCCTTCGTGGCTTCCAATTCTTTATGTAGATCCATGAAGCGCTTATTCGTTGTCTGTACGCCCAACACGCGTACGATGTTCGAATATTGATCTGTCCATGCCTTAACACCATCGCGTTTCATGCCATCGCTCCATCCTCTGGCTTTTAGATCAGCAATGACTGATTCCGATTTCGTAAGCGCCATGAAATGCGTGGAGTAATATTCAATCTTCGTCCCTTCAATCTCGCCGTTATTTGAAACTTTGCCAAGCACTGGCACGCCAATCTGCTCACCAATCGCAGTGACTACTGGCTCCAGATCAAGATAATTGTTAGAAATATTGATGATGATCGTGCCATCTGGTTTTAACTTATTCAGATAAATTTCCATCGCATTTTGCGTGATAATATGCACGGGAATATTATCCGAACTAAACGCATCTACCAACAAAACATCGTAATTTCCATCGGGCTTTTCGTTGATCGTTAACCGCCCATCACCCAAAATGATATCGTACGGACTTCCGCAATCCGACAAATAGGTGAAAAATTCAGGGTTTTGTGCAATATACGCAATTTCAGGATCAATCTCGAAGAAATCAAAGTGGCGCCCCTCTTTAACAAAACAAGATGTCACACCAACACCAAGCCCGATAACGCCAACATTCTGCGTACCTGATTTTTGATCATAATATTTCATGAGGTCGCTAATTGGGCTGTTCTCGCTATAATAAGAAAGGGGGGTAAGGCGGTGCTGCTCAATCAACGCTTGTGCGCCATGGTTGGTGGTGCCATGCAGCAAAATACGCTCATCCGTATTCGTATCAATCACTTTCATGACGCCAAAGAAATTACGCGCTTGAAAATGTATTTTTTCAAATTGATGCTGCCCCCAAATGAACCCTAACGGGAAAAGACTAAACAAAAATACGGTCATGATGCCAAAAGCCCAACGCTTTTTAGCAATCATGAACAAAGCCATCATCACCACAAACGCGCAAAAAAGAATAAATTTTTCATTCGGAATACCAAAACCAAAAATGGCGAAAATGATAATTATGGTGGCTGTCAAAGTCGTAACATTTAACCAGCCATCAACACCTTTTTTTATATAGGCATTTTTGATGCCTGCTTTGAAGGACGCAAAGCTCTGGCTAGGATCAGCGCTATAACGCATAAACACCGCCATAACCAAAACAAGCCCATATTCAATAGGTACAATAAAGGCTTGCGGCGCGATAATTGCATTAAAGAAACCACCTAACGCACCACCAACCGACATCAATAAATAAAACTCGGTGAGATGCGATGTATGTGGCTTTGATTTGGCGAGCAAGGTGTGACACAGCATCGCAGCAAAAAAGAACAATGCGAAATGATAGCCAACCATGACCAACGCACTCACCTTCATGAGCAACTGTAGGCCGATCAACTGCCCGATCAGTAATATCACGCCAATCTCAAAAATATTAGTGATGAAACCCTCACTAAGTTTTGGTTTGCGCGCAAAAACCAGAATAAACGTGCCCACATAGATCGCCAGCGGCATAATCCACAATAGCGGGACAGATGCAATATCAGTTGTCACAAACGTTGTAACTCCAAGCATCAAGGAGGAGGGGATAAACGCCAGCAAAATCCAATAAAAACGTAAACGCCAAGTCGGCGCATGGCTTTTCACAATAGCCTTGGAGTCTAGCGTACGCGTATTAAAAAATGACGTATGCTTCCATACCAGTACAGCCGAAATCACCATCAAAGCGATTAAAGCAAAATAACCATACATCCATGTAAAAGCCTGCTCATTTAAGGGCAAATAAGGCTCAATCAAGACAGGGTAAGCCAACAATGACGCCATAGAACCCAAATTACTAGCTCCATATAAGAAGTACGGATTATCAGCATCTGGATGATTGCTCATCGAAAACCAGCGCTGCAACATGGGGGCAGAGCCAGCAAGCACAAAAAACGGCCCCCCCACTGTCACCGCCATCAACGTTAATTGCCAAAGCGACGGATCACCATCGGTTGGTGGAACTGTGCCTTCAGGAATTAAAAACGGCAAAGCGATAATGCATATACCAAGCAATACAAGGTGTACGAGAGCCTGCGCCCGCGCGCCCAAAAACTTCGTAGTCCCATGCGCGTACGCATAACCGCCCAACAAGCAAACCTGAAAAAACAACATCGCAGTATTCCAAACCTGCGGCGTCCCCCCAAGCAAGGGTAGTATCATTTTCGAAAACATCGGCTGAACCGAAAATAGCAAGGCGGCGCTTAATAATAATGTGGACGCAAAAACTGGGATGTATAATCTTGATGACATGGCTAAAATCCGTTTTTAAAATAAAAATGCTTGGTCATTTTAACACCTTTTAATGTATTTGAGTCGTTTTTCCTATCATGGCACGATTTTTTCCCAAGAAATTTGCGATTAGCCTTGAATTTCGTGCCTTTAAATGCCATGTAAGAGGCTGTATAAATGCAAAAAATCAATAAGGCTTACACAAGTTATGGGCGTTTCCGAAGAAACCAGACAAACAGTATCCGACATGGCTGGCAAATATAGTGCCGGTTTCGTCACAGATATTGAGAGCGAAAAAGCGCCCAAGGGGCTGTCTGAGGATATCGTACGCTTTATATCTGCAAAAAAAAATGAGCCAGAATGGATGCTGGAATGGCGCCTAAAAGCATATCGCCGTTGGCTTGAAATGCCCGAACCTGACTGGGCGAAATTAAACATTAAACCCATAGATTACCAAGACAGCTATTATTATTCCGCCCCCAAAAGCACGACAGATGGGCCGCAAACCCTCGATGATGTTGATCCAAAATTGTTGGAAACGTACGCTAAGCTCGGCATTCCCTTGCGCGAACAGGAAATCCTTGCGGGCGTCCAAGAACGTACACCCATCGCTGTCGATGTGGTTTTTGATTCAGTGTCCGTTGCAACCACATTCAAAAAGAAACTCGCGGAATCTGGCGTGATATTTTGTTCCATATCCGAAGCCATTCAAAAACATCCTGATCTCGTAAAAAAATATATGGGCTCGGTTGTGCCAGCTGGTGACAATAAGCATGCCTGCCTCAATAGCGCGGTATTTACCGACGGCAGCTTCGTCTATATCCCCGAAGGCGTGCGATGCCCGATGGAGCTTTCTACATATTTCCGTATCAATGACCTGAATACAGGGCAATTCGAACGCACCTTGATTATCGCCGATAAAGGCTCGTACGTGTCTTACCTCGAAGGCTGCACAGCGCCTATGCGTGATGAAAATCAATTACACGCCGCGATTGTAGAATTAATCGCACACGATGATGCAGAGATTAAATACTCGACCGTACAAAATTGGTATCCTGGCGACTTTGAAACGGGGCAGGGCGGCATTTATAATTTCGTCACCAAGCGCGGCCTATGCGAAGGACGTAATTCAAAAATCAGCTGGACCCAAGTTGAAACAGGATCAGCAATAACTTGGAAATACCCATCTTGCATCTTAAAAGGCGATAATTCACAAGGCGAGTTTTATTCAGTCGCCATTACAAATGGCCGCCAACAAGCCGACACTGGAACGAAAATGATCCATATCGGCAAAAACACCCGCAGCAGAATTATTTCAAAAGGCATCAGCGCAGGGCGCAGCCAAAACACATACAGAGGCTTGGTCAAAATCCTCCCCAAAGCCGAAGGCGCTCGGAACTTCACGGTCTGTGACTCTCTGTTGATCGGCGATCAATGTGGTGCTCACACTGTACCCTACATCGAAAGCCGTAATAAAAGCGCAAATTTAGAACATGAAGCCACTACAAGCAAAATCGGCGAAGACCAACTATTTTATTGTATGCAGCGCGGCATCAGCGAAGAAGAAGCAATAGCCCTGATCGTCAACGGCTTTGCCCGCGAAGTTATGCAACACCTACCTATGGAATTTGCTGTCGAAGCGCAAAAGCTAATCGGAATATCTCTGGAGGGAAGTGTCGGATAAGTGTAGGATAAACACACAAAACGATTCAACGGAAAGAGATTATAAAATGACAGATATTATTAACAC
>JBBKXA010000020.1:0-2771 GCA_037969235.1 Bdellovibrionales bacterium
CGCAAACGCCACCGTGATAGAATTCAATGACGATGGCACCGCGACCGTTTACGAAGCCCTAGACTACCTGCAACAACAACGCCGTAAGAGCCGTCCTTACATTGCTACATTCTCACCTTTAACCCCTGCCAATAGAAAAATTTACGACACAATCATCACCAAACTCTCCACAAAACACAACGTCGATGCCAACCTCATCAAGGCTGTGATCGCCGTAGAATCCAGCTATAATAAAGACGCCATTTCCCCCGTGGGAGCGCAAGGCTTAATGCAACTCATGCCGATGACGGCAAAGCGCTTTAATGTGTCAAATTCATTCGATCCAGAACAAAATATTGCAGGCGGTACACGGTATTTAAGCATCCTGCACAAACTTTTCGATGGCGATTTGCAGCTTATATTGGCCGCATACAACGCCGGTGAAGGCGCAGTCCAAAAATATAACGGCATTCCCCCCTATCGCGAGACAATCCATTATGTACCGAAGGTTTTGAGGGAATATGAAGCCTTAAAAAATGCATCGTAGTTGAAATAATTACAAAAAATTTAAAGTTTTCACTTGCAATTGCCTAAAACCTCGTTTTATAGATAGTTTTAATTGAGTAATTAAAAAAATGAATACGACTAAAAGTTGTATCGGGGAGAATGCGTAAAATGACTATCATCAATAAACACACCACATTTGTAATTTCATTATCAATCTGTGTCTTAATATTACCTGAAGCATCCTATGCTCAGAGCGCACTTTTTGATTCTGGAACAAACTTCTTAACTGCGCTGCAAGATCTGCTCACTTCAACATGGGCACGATTAATCGGCATTATTGGCATCTTTGCTCTGGGCTGTATGGCCACCATGGGTAGATTAAGATGGGCGGTTGCCGCTTCAGTTATTGGCGGGATTATCCTGATATTCGGCGCCCCTGCCATTGTAGATGGTATAGCAGGCAGTATTTAAGGCGTAGATTTATGGATGAGGATCAAGTTGATATTGATCCCCTCTTTATTGGAATGACACGCCCTGCTTTAGTGCAAGGCGTTCCAATGGAATTTTTTGGGATTAACTTCATTATATTTGGCATAGGAATGATTGGCTTTACTCAGCTATGGCCCAAGTTCCTGTTTGTCTTGCTGGTGTGCGTACCGTTGCATATATTCGCGCGCGTCGCCACCAACAAAGAGCCACATTGGATGAGCATATATTTAACAAAAATTATAAAATGTCCATCGATACGCAACAAAGCGTTTTGGAAAAGTAATAGTTATAAACCGTAGGGTAGAGCGATGCTTCGCGCAGCAAAAAAGACAGATATTAAATTAGGGAAGATGGCTTTGCGTGAAGACAGCATATCGCGCTTTATCCCTTTTACGCGCCATATCGATCCCGAAACCATCAAGACTAAAGACGGCTATTTACTCAAGATTATCAAATTCGAAGGCATCGCCTTTGAGACTGCTGATCAAGTGGATTTGAACCAAAAAAAGAATGTGCGCGCAACTGTGCTGAAAGCCCTTTCCAGCAGCCGCTTTGCGGTGTATCAGCATACGATACGGCGCGAAATTCAAGATACGCAAGACAGCTTTTTTGAAAACCAATTCTGCCTTGAGCTTGATAAGGCTTATCAGGCTAAAATGAACACAAAGCGAATGTTTGTGAATGAGCAGTATCTTACAATTATCCGCAGGCCGCTCAGTGGTAAAATTGGATTTTTCTCTGAAATATCAAGTATCTTGTTCTCAAAAGTTGATAAAGAGCTTCAAGCACAAAAAGAGCGTGAAAATCTTAAAGCTTTAGATGAAGCTGTCACAAATATCCTCTCAAGTCTTGAGCCATACCAACCCAAAGTCCTCAGCTTAGAAGAAACACAAAACGGATTATTCTCGGGCAGTCTTTCGTTTTTGTCGTATCTGATCAATTTTGAGCATTCAAATATTCGATGCTCTGACATGGCCATCAGTGAGTATCTGCCCGCTAAACGGCTGTCTTTCGGCAAAGAAACGTTTGAAGTGCGCGGCACCCGCCACGATGATGTAAAGCTCGGTGCAATTGTCTCCATCAAAGAATACTCAAATGCGACTGGTCCGGGCATGTTAGATGGCCTCTTAAAACTCCCGCATGAATTTGTTATTACACAGTCTTTTGGCTTTGTGGATCGCCAAACCTCAACCGAGCGTATGAATACCGCGCGAAACAAAATGGTATCTTCTGAGCAAGGGGCAACATCTTTAATCGATGACATCACCCACGCTTTAGATGATTTAACCTCCGGCCAAACTGCCTTCGGTGAGCATCACCTTACTGTCAGCGTTCTTGGCAATACCGCGCCACAATTAGAACGTGCTCTATCGGATTGTTCATCAGCGTTGATGAATTTAGGCATAGTCACCGCGCGCGAGGATATCAATCTTGAAGCGGCGTTTTGGGCGAGCTTACCTGGTAATTTCAATTTCATTGCGCGAAAAAGCCTGATTTCTACGCATAATTTTGCAAGCTTTGCGAGTTTTCACAATTTTCCCTATGGCCAAAAGCAAGCCAACCATTGGGGCGATGCTATCACACGGCTAGAAACCACTTCGGGTACGCCATACTGGTTTAACTTTCATGAGCGCGATGTCGGCAATTTCACCGTGATCGGACCAACGGGGACAGGTAAAACCGTATTGCTCACGTTTTTAATGGCGCAAGCGCAGCGGTTGAAGCCCAAATGCATTTATTTTGATAAAGATCGCGGCGCTGAGATTTTTATCCGCGCGATTGATGGCGATTACACC
>JBBKXA010000021.1:0-20399 GCA_037969235.1 Bdellovibrionales bacterium
GGAGAACCACTCCAAATCAACCGTGTTCAACCAAAAAAAGGCGTAAAATCAGTTTTTATTGGAAATCTATCTAAAACTTAGCAATCATGTCAGAAACAGGGCCTTATGCTGCGGTCTCAGTAAGGAACAAAAGTAATGACAAGTATTGGTGAAGAAAAAAGAAATAATGATACGCATGATCAAGTTTTGAGTGAACGGCTATTCTACTCAGTAGCTAGTATAGTACCAACTCTTGTAAGCGCATTCGCACTAATTGCAACGACAGAAAATTCAGGAGCCTTAATCCCCGAAGCAACAACCGCAACAGTAGCGGCTGGCTTAGGTGCACTTGCAGGCACTGCTGCTTTTATGTGCACCATCGCAGATAATTTTAAAAAAGGCGCTATTGCTGCTCTCACAATATCTAGTGCAATGGCCGCCACTTCTTTTGGAGCAACAATTACTGATTTAAACAGAGAATTAAATCAAAGACTAACAATTCCCGAAAATACAACAGAAGCCATCCATAACGGTAATTTCACGCAAAGTGATTTCCAAGGCGTATTTGAAAGATTTGCGAACGAGTTAAATGAAACTGCTGCAAATGAAACGAAACTTAAAAAACAATGTCTGTCTGGGCAAGTTTATTCCCCAAAGAAGTTAGAAGATTGCTTCGATTTGTTACCCTAAGACGGTTTCACAATCGCCAAAATCACAATCACGACCATCAATATTGTCGGTGCTTCGTTGAGGATGCGATAAAATTTGGCGCTTCTAGCATTTTCATTCCGCGCAAATTTTTTCACGCATACAGCGAAAAATCCATGTGCGCCGCTTAAACACAGTACAAGCAAAAGTTTCACGTGAATCCAGCCTCCATCCATGATCGCGGGGTTTGCGGCGATCATAGTTAATCCAAAAATCCACGTCAGAATCATCGCGGGAGTCATGATAAATTTGAGCAAGCGCCGTTCCATAAGCTTGAACGTCCTCGACATCTCCGAGCCATCCGCCGCATCTGTGTGATACACAAAAAGCCGAGGCAAATAAAGCATTCCCGCCATCCACGATATCACCGCAATAATATGCAGTGCCTTAATCCAAAGATAATGTTCCAGTAAAAATTCTTGCATAATTTAACCTTTCATCCGCATACAGCATTCGTTAAACAGTTCAGGACAGGGACATACGCCGCCTTCAGCAGCAATGCCTTCTTTATCCAAATGCGCAATAACCATCTGCGCCAGACCATCAATAAACACTGCATTCGTCCCAACAGTTCGCGCACGATAATATCCGCGCTGCCCCATCTTTTCCGCTTCTTCACGATATTCAATATCCAGCTCCACCAGTGTTTCTACATGCTCTTGTGTAAATGCATGAGGATAAATCACTACGGCTTTTTCATCCGCCGTCGCTAGTTCTAAAGCCTCTCCCACACTCGGCCCTATCCATTTCAATCGCCCAACACGGCTTTGATAGCATATTTGCCAATCCAAATTCTCCACGCCCATCGCATCCGCAATTGCGGCCGCACCTTGCTCGCATTGCCATTGATAGGGATCGCCATCTTTTATTATTTTCTCTGGCAACCCATGCGCCGAAAATAATACACGCGGCGCTTCATACCCGTCGCTAAGCGCGCGGTTATATTCGACGACAATATTCGCCGCCGATGATTTTATAAACCCTTCATTGACGTGATAACACCCCACTATGCTGGTGGGAATATCCATGCCAATATCGCGCATTTCTTGGTTCCATTGCTCCAATGATGATTTCGTGGTTGTCGTCGAATATTGCGGATACAGCGGCACAATCACAATTTTTTCCGCGCCCCAATCACGAACCTCTCGCACCATTTGCGCACTCATCGGATGCCAGTAACGCATGCAAACAAATGTTTTGAATTGATGGCCATCCGTTATTAATTTCTGCTGTAATGCTTTGGCTTGCGCCTGCGAATTTTCCAGCAAAGGGGATTTATCCCCCAATTCCCCATAGCTCTCCCCCGCTTCACGTTTTGATCGCCGTATAGAAATCAATTTCGCAAGCATCCAGCGAAACAGTAAAGGCAGGCGAATGATATTTTTATCCATGAAAAAATTCATCAAAAACGGCTTTATAGCTTCCTTGCTATCAGGTCCTCCCAAATTGAGCATCACCACCGCGACTTTCATCACGCATCCCCTCGTAGTATATCTACCAATCGCTCAACATGCGCTAAAGGCGTTTCTTTATGAATGCCATGCCCCAAATTAAAAATATGCCCACCACCGGAAAAATCACGAATAATTTTATGCGCCGCCTTTTCCATGCCAATACCACCAGCCATAAGCCGCATCGGATCAAGGCAACCCTGAACGGGCATTAAATTTTGTAAATTATCCCGCGCCCAAAATGGACACATCAAACTACCAAGCGCAATCGCATCCACGCCTGTTTGCCGCGCATACGCCATGCAATGCATTTGCCCACCGCGCGGAAAACCAATGATCGGAACATCTGGATAGACCGCATGCACCTTGGCAATAATCGCTTTTGTTGGCTCAATCGATTGATATTGAAATCCATGCGGATCAAGCGCTCCTGCCCAACTGTCGAAGATCTGCAACACTTCAGCGCCCGCTTTGACCTGGCCGATCAAATATTGCGCGGTAGCATCCACCAAAATGCCCATCAATTTTTTGAATTTCTCAGGCTGTCCATAAGCCAGCGTTTTTACACGCGCAAAATCCTTAGAACCACCGCCCTCAACCATGTACGTTGCCACTGTCCATGGCGCACCCGCAAAACCAATCAATGCGGTATTATCAAATTTTTCTTTACGCATCTGGCTCACAGTCTCAGAAATAGCGTCATAGACCGGCTGCACCACGTTTTCATCGAATGCCAGAGCTTCAATATCCAGCGTCCCAAGCTTTGGCCCTTCGCCCGCAACAAATTCCAAATTCTGCCCAAGCGCCATCGGCACAGTCAAAATATCAGAAAAAATAATCGCTGCATCCATCCCAAATCTACGCAAAGGCTGCATAGTAATTTCACACGCCGCAACTGGATCAAGCGCCATCGCCAAAAAACCGCCTTTTTCTGCGCGCAATTCGCGATACTCTGGTAAATACCGCCCTGCTTGGCGCATAAACCAAAAAGGCGGGCGCTCAAACACCTTACCATTCAAAACATCCAAAATTGGTTTGCTCATTTTCATTTCCAAATTCGTTAAAATCTAGCGCACTATGCCCTCAATCCGCTCGCTATACTAATCTTTATATATATTTTAAAAAGGTTTTTTTAGTAGTAGGGCATGTGCATAACATGCACAAGATTCCATCCCCTTACTTACCCCCAACCATCACAAATCCTTATCGCTTTATTTCTCCGCGATTCGCTATGATTCGTCCAGATAACTCCAAAGTGTCAAAAAACACTTCTCCCCTTGTGTATGACTCCATCTTTGCAGAGTCTATGAATTGGGCATATCTTAATCCCCGATTTATCCCGTGATTCTTAATGTTTTCACACACATGTTTATCAGACGCTATATGGCTATACGCCGAATCGATTGTGTGATAGTTTTGATTAACGTTGCTAAATGGATATAAACCTTCACACCTATGTATCAAGACGCTTTTAAAAAATTGGAACTCGATGAAATCGCGACATTGCTCGATCGGTTCAATCCCGCATTCCAAGGCGCGGAGTTTGATCCGCTGGAAACTACAATTTTAGCGCAGGATATTCCATTTTATAAAGGCTACCGCCTCCTCGATATCGCAGATTACGCGCAAAATCCCCCCTTAAGACGTTTTGTCGTGGCATCTAAAAAGGATGAGATTATTCTCAATTTTACCAATGTTCCCATTTACGGCCTAAATAATGACGTACCCATTACATTGAACAAAGACAATGTTAGTGATTACGTACGTTTTTTCTTTAACTATGTGCGTGGCCGTCATGGGCGTTTTATCATCACCGAAGGCATTGATGATATTCAATGGCGCGAAGATCCAGCTCCCAGCATTCGTAAAGCTGTGGGCAGCAAGCTTGAATTGCTGGAATTACAAGACGAAAATGATGATCAATATAGTCTCAGCGCAACCATGATGTTTAAAGACAGCCTGTTCAAAGCCAAAATCAATGTCAGCAAAGACGGTCTTGTTTCTTTAAGTGATGAAGTGTTACTCGAAGAAAATATCCCCGTATTGGATGAAATGCTGGGACATTAAGTTCGCAATAATCCCTAACAAATTTAATTCATTAGCTTCGTGCACGAAAATAAGGTTACTTGCCGTAATACACGGTATTTCTTTGTTTTTTCTGTATTTTTCTCGTTTTTCGAAAGGTTTCATTAACCAATCACCCCGCATAATAGAACCATAAGCCGAATTAAACGGTCACTTTAAATATGTTTCATATTTTTCTGCGTACAAAAAATCGAAACAACACTGGATTTAGGGCAATGAGCGACAGAATAGACGATATCAACGGATCAATAAGCGACAAAGCAAACCTGCAGCATCAAGTATGCCGCGTGGCCTATACGATTAATAATCACCAGCCAGTTGCCTCAACGATCATCAGCAATCAACCGCTATTTTATATGGATTTTGAATCATCTTTTTATGAAGACGAAGAAGATATGAGCTTTGATGCAGCTGATATTGGCATTCTTGATCAAGAAATTCGTGATTTCAAAACAGAATTAGAAGCTTTTGAGCGTTTTTCATCCGAAGCCAATACAATCGATTCTGCTGAAAAAGTCGAAACTTTCTTAAAAAACAAAACCACTTTTAGCGTTAAAACAAAAGATCAGCCCATTCATCAAAATGATATCCAAAATCTCATTGATGATTTACAAAAAAGTCGTTTAGCCGATGCGTATATAGAATGCGTACAAACGCATAATGTGAAAATCGCATATTGCAACCAAATCGAAAAAGCACATTATGACCGTCAAAGCGCCCAGATTTTAATTAATCCCGCGCTCGAAGAAGTTGAACAAAAATTAATGCTGACACAAGAATTACGCCGTCATTGGCAACATCGCCAAGGCGCATTGATTAACCCATTAATGTTTCATCCTGATAATGCAGTTTTGGTGCATCGCGCACAAATGGCAGATTTAGCAACATCAACCGTTCGCATAGCATGGGAGCTACAATTATCTGGCGATAAGGCTGTATGGGAGCGTATTGAAAATTCTTCGATGGAAGATTTAGCCCGCGCATTCGCCCGCGAAGCATTCCTTGATTTTCGTACTATCAACAACGGCCAAGCGGCTGCGGCGACTTTCGAAGCGTGGTTTTTATCTGAACGCCCGCAAATGCAAGACAAAATTTTAGTCAATCAAATGCTCGCCGATTATAAGGGCTATGTGTTTGATAAAGATGCCGTAGCGCATGCTATCACACCATCCTTAATTGCTGCACTCGGCGTTATGCCCTTCGGCAAAAATTACCTGGCAGAACATGCCACAACCATCCTAAGTGATTCACTTTTCACGGAAATTCGTGATCGCGCCAATGCTAATTTTCTATGGTTCATCAAGTTTGAGCGTTCGTTCCGCGACGCTGAAACTGATTCGGAACAAGAGTTGCAACACTGTAAATCCTCTAGCGCCAACGCACATTCACGCGATGGCATGTCAAATCATATACAGGATCAAACAGATGGCCAAACAGGACAAATCATCACGCTTTTCGAATCCCAATCTGGGGATAAATCCGAAAAAGGATCAAAACGCATGGCACCCAAAAGCCGATCCAAGCGTAGGTCAGGACATGATAAACCATCCAATAACATCGTCTATTTACGAACCTAATCAAGCGAGTTGTAAGCGCAAAAATGAGTTTATTATGACCCAGGATAATTCTGATGAAGCGCAACGCGAAAACGTCTCTCGCGATGGTTTTGCGCCCATAGAGTTTACTAAGCTTTCACAAACAACTGCGCTCCCGAAATCGCCTCGCATGGCGAGCTTTGGTGATGGCATTCATGATATGTGGTTGATCGAAGATTTATATTGTGACGCGTTGAGCTTCCACGATGATCTATTAACCGAAAATGAAGACGGAGAGCGTAGCCACCCGCTCGAAAATACTCACACCATTTTATCTTGGGCTTTGGCAAAAATGTCAGAGAGCCCGAACGCACGTATCATGTTAATCGAAGCCGAAAAACAAGGCTGGTCGCTGGCTATGGATACATTGGGCGGTGACGATTATCATATTGATGTGCCTGAAAAACTCATTGTTTTGGATGACCAGGGCTTAATGCCCGCTGCTTTAGGACGTTCGGAATATTTTAAAAATGCCATGTTGGTGTCGGTTATTCGCGCCCTACGTGATGTCTGGCAGGAAAAGCGTCTCGGCGCTTTCGAAGATCACTATACAGTACAATCAACGCTTATGCTGGAGCGTCTGCGCAGCGCTGATATTGATATCATAGGCGTGCTCACAGCTTGGGAATTACGTACTAAAGGCCACTCTAGCCTATGGCGCCATCTATTAGGCGGCGAAGACGGCGATATCGCCATGCGCTTTGCCGCAATCTTAGAACGCGATCCATCCGCTTTATATAACGGCAAAGCTTTATTAGGGGCATTTACACAATGGTTCCGCGATGAAAACCGCGTAGATTTATGCGATCATGAAACGCTAGATTATTTGGATATGGTATTAGCTGAACATGAAAACACAGCAATTCAGCCCTTCGGCAACCAAAATATCCGCGCGTTCGATATTGAACGCTTGTCATGTTTGCCAGATAAAACGGCATATCTCCTAGGCTTTGGCGCAGAAATTCTGGCCGATCCTCTGTATGCAGGGTTGAATACTGCGCTCAATCAAGCGCATTTCATGCAAATTTGCAATGATCTGAAAACCACGCTGGTGCAACATGTCCCATTCCGCGACGCCAGCCTAGCCGCCCGCATTTTCCCCAATGGCGAATTTACAAGAGAAGAGTAAATAAGAGAAGCAAGCGAACAACTAAATCACATTGCAATCCGCTGGGCCTGCGCTAAACTAGCGCGTATGAGTAAAACCACGCGCAAGACCAAACAATTCCACATCCATCTGGTGTCTGATGCCACGGGTACGACGCTACTCGGACTTGCTCGTGCGTGTTTGGCGCAGTTCGAGCATATCGACCCCATTCAAAAATTTTGGCCGCTGGTGCGCTCCGAAAAGCAATTAGAGCGCATTATTGCGCAGATCAAGGATAAGCCTGGCCCCGTAATATTCACATTTGTTGACGGTAATATGCGCCACCGCTTGCAAGATTTTTGCGATGAGATGGGTATTCCGTGCGTTGCGGTGCTTGACCCGATCATGCGCTCGCTCTCGGCGTATCTGGGCGAGCATGCCAAGGGCGTGCCCGGCCTTCAGCATGCCATGGATGATGCATATTTTAAACGTGTTGAAGCCATTGATTACGCAATGCGCCATGACGATGGCAAAACCCTCAAAGGTTTAAAAAGCGCTGATGTCATTCTGGTGGGCGTATCGCGCACTTCTAAAACTCCTACATCCGTTTTCTTGGCGCGGCGCGGCATAAAAGTTGCCAATATCCCTTTAGTACCCGGCGTTGAAGTGCCTGATGAAAAATTATCGCTGGAAAAGCCATTATATATCGGCCTTACCGCCGCGCCGGATCGTCTGGTACAATTGCGCCGCACGCGTCTTAATTCCAGTGAAAAATCGCACCCCGCTCATGTGCAGGGCAATTTATATCTCGATGAAGAAGAGATCAAAGACGAGGTACGCAAAGCGCGCCGCCTATTTACAAAAAAAGGATGGCCGGTCATTGATGTCACCAAGCGATCCATCGAAGAAACTGCCGCAGAAATTATGGCCGTGCTTCAAAGTCGTAAGGAAAAAGCAGGGCAAGATATAAAGAACGAGCCATGAGCGAAAATTCTAATACTTCAAAAACGCCGCGCCTTATTCTCGCTTCAAAAAGCGCGGCACGGCAAACAATGTTAAAAAGCGCAGGATTATCATTCCAAAGCCATCCAGCGGATTTGAATGAAAATGCAATAAAAAATGAAGGCAAAAGCCCGCAATTCACCGCGCAAAATCTGGCATTAGCCAAAGCGCAGCATGTTTCAAAAAAATATGCTGATGCTATTGTAATTGGCTCTGATCAAGTTTTATCGCTCAATGGATTAATGCTTAATAAAGCGAGTGATGAGGACGAGGCAAGAGATAAGCTCAAGCAATTACGTGGTCAAACGCATCATTTAATTTCCGCCGTCGCTATTGTGCAAGGCGGAAAAAATTTGTGGCAATATGACGCCGTTGCCTTTTTAAAAATGTATGATTTCAGTGACCAATTTCTCGAAAGTTATTTAAGCCGCGCTGGTGACGCCCTTACGCATAATGTCGGTGCATACGCTCTTGAAGGCTTAGGCGCGCAATTATTCGAAAGCATTGAGGGTGATTATTTCACCATCCTCGGCATGCCGTTACTGCCGCTTCTCACATATCTGCGAAATGCGCATGGGGTAGGGCTATGAGTAAAACCATCAAATGCGCCGTAATTGGCCACCCAATCAGCCATTCAAAATCGCCGATTATCCATCAATATTGGATTAACAAGCACGACCTGAATGCATCCTACGTAGCTATTGATATCGCCCCTCATGCGCTCGAAGATAACATCAACCAATTGATCGAGCAGGGTTTTACAGGGTTTAATGTCACCATTCCCCATAAAGAATCGATTGCGCCCTATTGCGAAACCATTGATGAACATGCGAAAAATATTGGGGCGGTGAATACGGTTGTGATTAAAAACCAAAAACTTCACGGCTTGAACACCGATGGTTTCGGATTTTTGCAGAATATCTGGGACAGTGCTCCTGATTATAAATTCAAAGGCAAATGCGCCGTAATTATTGGCGCAGGCGGCGCAGCGCGCGCTATTATTGCCGCGTTAATCACTCAAAACATCGGCAAAATAATCATCGCCAACCGCACACGGGAAAACGCGATAGCCTTGCAAGCAATGAGCCTATGCATTGAAACTATAGACTGGCAAAATCGCGGCGATTGCTTAGCTGCTGCAGATATACTCGTCAATACATCATCCTTGGGAATGACTGGGCAACCAGCGCTGGAGCTTGATTTATCGGCGCTTCCTGCCTCGACGATTGTAAATGATATCGTCTACGCTCCGCTTCAACCGCCGCTCTTGCAAAACGCGAAGGCGCGTGGAAATTTGACAATTACCGGTATTGGCATGCTCCTCCACCAAGCGCGCCCCGCATTTGAGCAGTGGTTTGGCATTTTGCCGCAGGTCAGCGATGAATTACGGGAGCGAGTATTAAAATGATTATCCTCGGCGTGACAGGCTCAATCGGTATGGGCAAATCAACCGCGAGTCAAATGTTGGAAACGCTGGGTATCCCTGTCCATGATTCCGACGCGGCGGTGCATGAATTAATGAAATTTGGATCAAAAGGCTGGTACGCAATTGCGACAGCATTCCCATACTATAGCTACCCACAAATCTATGGCCGCAAAAATTTCTGGAATCCTTTCAAAACCACGCATCGCTTTATCCGCCGCGATCAATTGGGCAAGATTATATTTAGCTGCGATAAGGAGCGTAAAAAATTGGAAAACGCGCTTCATCCACTCGTGCAAAATGCGCAACAGGATTTTATAAAGCGGCAAAATATTTTAGGGCGCAAAATCATTGCATTGGATATTCCCTTATTGTTTGAAACCCAAGCCGATTTGCGCGTTGATTACACCATCAATGTCACAGCGCCGTCCCATATCCAACGCGCCCGTGTTTTATCGCGCCCCAATATGAACGCAAAAAAATTCGAAGCCATTTTAAAAAATCAAATGCCAGATGGTGAAAAATGCGCCCGCGCCGATTTTGTTGTCCATAGCGGATTAGGGCGTGCGGCCATGATGAAAGAATTGAAAAATATCATAGTGCTGATACAATCAGACTTACTAACAAATCCCGATATTCAACCTAAAACGAGCAAAGCATCATGAGCAACAAAGGCGCACTAGTCCTCACACATTTGCAATCAGAAGGCATATGCAATTTGGGAAATGTGTTGGAGCAGCGCGGCTTTAATATAAAAACCATGAACACGCCGCGCTTCGAAAACTTAGACCATATTGATGCCTTGCGGCCTGATTTATTGCTGATTATGGGCGGCCCCGTCGGTGTTTATCAAAAAGATTATTACCCATTTATACAAGCCGAAATTGAAATTGCCCGCAAACGCCTACAGGCCGATATGCCGATCATGGGAATATGTTTAGGCGCGCAAATCATGGCAGCCGCGCTGGGGAAAGAAGTGCGCAAAGGAGAGCATGGGAAAGAATTAGGCTGGAAAAATCTTGATTTAACAGAGGCAGGAAAAAACTCTGTTGCTAAGCATTTGGGAAAAGACGAAACAAAAATCTTTCAATGGCACGGTGATACATTTGATTTACCCGACGATTCAACATTATTGGCCTCTAGCGAACAATATAAAAACCAGATTTTTAGCCATGGACAAAACGCAATGGCGTTGCAATGCCACCCCGAAGTCCGTCATGAGCAATTACGCGAATGGTATGTGATGTTTCAAGAACAAGTGACTGGCCAAAATCCACTTGTCCCACTCGCATCCTTAAGGGCAGAGACAGAAAAATATATTCAAAAATCAAAACAGCAAACGGAAAAATTCTTCAATGCGTGGCTGGATGAACGAGGATTTTAAACATGAAAGAAATCGTACTCGACACAGAAACCACAGGTATGGATCCATCAACGGGGGATCGGATTATTGAAATCGGCTGTGTGGAGCTAATGAATCATGTTCCAACGGGACAAACGCTTCAACTCTATATTAACCCCGAACGCGATATTCCCGCCGACGCCACTGCCGTACATGGCATCACCAATGAATTTGTAAAAGATAAGCCGTTATTTTCGCAAGTTTATAGTGAATTTTTAGAGTTCATCAAAGACGGTAAATTGATCATTCATAATGCCGAATTTGATATGAAATTTTTAAATTCTGAACTGGCGCGGGTCGGACACAGGCCGCTACCTTGGAATAATGTGATTGATACGCTGGGCATGGCGCGAAAGAAATTCCCTGGTTCCCCCGCTAGTCTTGATGCGCTATGTCGTCGTTTCCAAATTGATAACACGGAACGCACCTATCACGGCGCGCTCCTTGACTCTGAGCTACTGGCCGAAGTGTATCTGGAATTATTAGGCGGGAGACAACATGGCCTCGGGCTAGCGGCCAATGCCCAAAAAGACGCTGACAACGCTCGCGCCGCCCACGCGGCAAAACGCAAATTTAAACAACCACGCCCGCATGCGCCCAGCGCGCAAGAACTTGCCGCACACGAAAAATTTCTCGAAGAGTTAACCGAGCCACTTTGGAAAAAAATCGATAAGAAATAAAAAGCTGGTGATTAATGCCCGCGAATAGCGCCGCCAGCATTTTCAAGGTCGCGCCCAAAACCATCAACCGTATTACATGCGGATAACGGCGCCGCCAACGCAAATAAAGCAACAATCAATATCAATGTTTTCATGATTATATCTCCAGTTAGTTTTAATATTTGCCCATCTTAATTCTTACTGAGCGCAGCTTTTGATTCCTCAATCTCATCTTTAAAACGCTCCATATAAAGCGCATGAAAATCAACAGGGTTGAGGATCAAAGGAGGATAGCCGCCATTAACAGTCAAATCGCTCACAATTTGGCGTATGAACGGAAAAGCCAGACGGGGAATTTCGATGAGTAATAAAGCATGATGGTTATCTTCGGGAATTTCGCTTAAAACAACGGTCACCCCATATTGTAACTCCAAAATAAAAACAGGATCTTCACCGCGCATGGCGCTCGCACGTAAATTAACCACAACTTCATAGAGATTTTTCATCTCCTCACTTGGTATTTTCCGTGCATCCATACCGATATTGATATCCATTTCCGGATTAGACAAGCCAGTGCGCAGGCTGTCTGGAGCATTTGAATTTTCAAATGAAACGTCACGAATATATTGCGCCAGAATATTAATCGGCATTGATGCGCCTTGCTGATTATCAACTTTATTTTTCTCTGCACCATCTTTTTTATTATCAGCCATAAATTACTCCTTCATATCTTATTTTAAAATTAGATCACGTTTTGTCAGTTTCATCAATCTGCTCGTATTCACCCTCAATCACATCGGGCACATCGCGCTGTGAGGCGGTATTGTCCGTGTTTTTATAAGCATCATGTGGCGCGCTCGTGCCCATGGCCAAATTTGTGTATTTGGAAATGACATGGCGCAATGATTTGCGCAATAGCGGCAACAGCAAAACAAAGCCAATCGTATCCGTGATAAAACCAGGCGTAATCAAAAACGCACCCGCAAACACGAGGCAAAAGCCGTCAAAAATCTCATCGAGCGGTATTTTCCCACTATTCATCGCAATGCGCATGGCGATCAAAGTCTGCAAACCTTGACGCTTTACCAGTGTTCCCCCGATAATAGCGGTCAAAAACGCCAATCCCAGCGTTGCCCAAAACCCGATAGCATCAATGGCAACACCGAAAACAACGAGCTCTAGCAAAGTCAAAATAACAAACAGTATTAAAAAGGGCATGGTTCTTACTTTTATTGGACAAATGATGTTAGAATGAACATATTGCTTTATAGGGCAACAAATTAAAAGGAATTATTCGTGCCAGTAGAATTAATTGTATATGTGTTGGTGGCCGCAGGGCTAGTATTTTGGCTCCGTAGCATTTTGGGCACAAAAAATGGAGAGGAGCGAGAGCATCCTCACCTTGCCGAACATATGAAAAGCGAAGAAAAAGCTGTAACGCCAGAAAGGCAAAGCTTAAGCGCCGAAGATAACATTGCCGCGCTCGCGGCGATGCCGCGTAAAAACTATGCCCTTGATAATAAAACTGCAGAAAATGGCTTGATTGATATCGCTAGAGCAGACAAAGGCTTCGACATTGATATGTTCCTGCAAGGGGCGCAAGACGCATTTGCTATGATTGTCGAAAGCTTCGCCGAAGGCGACCGCGACACGCTTAAAAATCTCCTCGAACCGAGCGTGTATAATGCTTTCGAACAAGAAATCACAAAACGTGAAGAACGTGGAGAGATTCAAATCACCGATATCCATGCCGTGCGCAAAGCCGTTGTGACCAAGGCTGGCTTAACAGGAAAAATGGCGCACATCACTGTGAAATTTACCGCCGAAGAAACCAGCGTGACCAGGAACAAAGACGGCGAAATTATCGCTGGAAATCCAGATCGCACACACACAATGAACGATCTCTGGACCTTCAGCCGCGAAATCCGCTCCAAAGACCCCAGCTGGCTATTACTTGAGACACGCGGCGATATCGAAGACGATAACGACCTCATCCCCAATAGCCATTGAGTCAGCAATACGATATGAGAATTTTACTATTAGGATTGGTTATGATTTTAGCGGCATGTACGGGCGGGCAAAAACAAGCGCCGGATGTTACAACCGCGCCCGAAAAACCTCCGCAATTGGTCTTACAAGAAACCACTTTTGCCGCATTACCCAATTGGGGCAGCGATAATTTTGCTGGTTTTGCCGATGCCTTTGGTAAATCCTGCGCCCGCATCCTTAAGGGTGATCCAGCGAAAAAAATGGGCGCACTCCCCCAAAGTGGAACGTACGGCGATTGGCAACCCGCCTGTCGCAGCTTTGTAAATGGCGCGCCAACCGACCTTAAAACATTCTTCGAAACCCGCTTCACACCATACGCAGTATTGGCCGATAACGAACCAAACGGGCTTTTCACGGGCTACTACGAAGCCTCTCTGCGTGGCTCCCGCACCAAGGGCGGCGTATATCAAACACCGCTTTATAAGCGTCCCGATGATTTGGTAATGGTACAACTCGGTGATTTTCGTGATGAAATGAAAGGTCAGCGCATTGCTGGGCGCGTCATTGACGGCAACCTCAAACCTTATGAATCACGTGAGCAAATCGTAAACGGGCAATGGCCGCATAATGACCAAGTGTTGGTATGGGTGGATAATCCCATTGATGCATTCTTCGTACAAATCCAAGGCTCTGGCGTTGTCCAAATGGATGACAATAGTGTGATGCGCATTGGTTATGCGGGGCAAAACGGGCATGTATATTATGCGATAGGCCGCGAGTTAATCGCACGCGGCGTTCTCACCAAGGAAAATGTATCCATGCAATCCATCCGTGAATGGCTAACGTCCAATCCATCCGAAGCCGACACATTGATGAACACCAATAAATCCTATGTGTTTTTCACTCAGTTAACAGGCGAAGGGCCAATTGGCGGGGAGGGCGTAGCGCTCACACCCATGCGCTCGCTCGCCGTGGATCGCTCGCTCATGTCTTATGGCCTGCCGCTTTGGGTGGATATCAAAGGATCAAACACTACGCCGCCCATTAATCATATGATGGTCGCCCAAGACACAGGCGGCGCCATCACTGGCCCAGTGCGCGGTGATGTCTTCTGGGGATACGGCGCAACCGCCGAAGCCGCCGCTGGAACAATGAAATCTCAAGGCCAATACTGGGTGCTTTTGCCGCGGTAAAAATTTAAGCTAAAACGGCATCGGGTAATCGCGATAAACTTTCGCAATATCACCCAAAACTTCATCCGATAGCTCCAAATCAATCGAAGCGATATTGCTTTTCAACTGTTCCATGCTGGTTGCGCCTATGATATTGGCGGTTACAAAAGAGCGCGAGTTCACAAACGCCAAAGCCATTTGACACACATCCAGCCCATGTTTTTCAGCCACTTTTATATAAGCCTCAACAGCATTTTGTGCCTGTGTTGTATCGCGCGCTGGGCTGGGCTCAAGCAAAGTCCACCGCGTGCCGGCTGGCCTTGCGCCATTTAAATATTTGCCGCTAATCATCCCCGTAGCCAGGGGCGACCACGCCAGCAACCCGCAATCCTCAGCCTTGGCAATTTCGACAAAGCCTGGCTCAAACACGCGGCATAATAGCGAATATTCATTTTGAATAGACGCCATCCGCGGCAAATCATGTTTTTCGCTTAATTGCAGATATTTCATCATGCCCCATTCGCTTTCATCCGAAAGCCCAATATGACGAATTTTTCCTGCTTTTATGCATTCATCCAGTGTCTGTAGAACCTCGATAAAATTATCTTCAATGCGGGGCGCGTTAAAATTTGGATCGTAATTCCAATATTGAGAAAAATGGTAAGAACCGCGGTTAGGCCAATGCAGCTGATATAAATCAATATAATCGGTTTGCAAACGCTTAAGTGAAGACTCAACCGCCGCAAGTATATTTTTGCGATCAATTTTATTGTGACCATCGCGTATCCAATTCATGCCCGGTCCAGCGATTTTACTCGCCAGAATGACATCTGCGCGTTTAGTTTTATGCGCCGCAAACCAGCTGCCGATAATTTCCTCGGTCTTGCCATATGTATCGGCGTTCGGAGGAACCGCATACATCTCCGCAGTATCCCAAAAATTCACACCGTGATCGAGCGCATAATCCATCTGCGCATGGCCGTCGGCTTCGGTATTTTGTCTGCCCCATGTCATGGTGCCAAGACAAATAGCGCTAACATTCAAACCAGTACGGCCGAGCGTGTTATATTTCATGAAATACTCCTTTTGAACATATAAGGAGTTTATATAGTTATTTCGGGCGCAAATTCAACTGGAAGCGAAAACTGTCAGTGTCAATTTGCAAATCTTCCAAACTATCAGCTAAAGGGTATGGCATAGTTAAGTCTACGGGGCTTTGAATGATCACGGGAATAATTTTGTTAAAACTTTTTATTTTATCTGGATCAACTTCGCGGCGATTAATGAGAATTTTTTCAACGATCGTTCCTCCGCCCTCGCGATTTTTGAAATGGCATTGAATTTGTTCCATACGAAATTCGCCAAAAGCATCAAGCTGCGAATACCAAATACGCACATAGCTGCCAAAATCTTCAACAGTGCTCAGTCGAAGATCTTGAGGAAATTGTACATTTAATTCTAAATAGGTACGGCAAATGCCAAAGGTCATTTTTGCACTATACCGACCAAATAGATAATTATAAGCCCAAATCATTAAGGCTATAAATACAATGCTCAGACCTATTTTAATATAGCGCTTCCGCTTGGCGATCTCGGCTTTTGCCAATTGTGTATTTTCAAGTGCCGCTTCAATTTCGGCGTCACTCAATTTTGCTTTCTTATCTTCTTCTTCCTTACGGAGCTGCTCCTTCATGGCTTTGCGCTCGGCTCTATCCATTATCTCCGCGCTTAAAACCACATCTTTTTCATCTTCGGGTAAATCGCTCATCATCAACCCAATTTCATACGTTTACCGGCTTCTCTGGTTTGTGCGGCTTTACTTTCTTCAACCAATTCGGCAACGATATTTTCAATCACTTTATTGATCATTCCGCCGCGAGTATCGCCGCTTTCGCTAAGCGCAAGCACACGGCGCCTAATTTCCGTACGCGCGCTTCCACCTGGGTAAATGGCGGCCAGCATCTGTCTTGCACGACCAGCACCTAATTTCGCATAGAGACGGCTACGAATAGCAACATCCTCAACAGATGTCGATAAAGCCCAAAGCTCGATCGGTCCGAGCGTGTTATATAAATGCTGTTCATACCGCCCATCCGTTGAGCCGAGAACGAACAAACATGGCGCGCCAACGGATTTAGGACCCGTAAGTTTATGACGAATAATTGTGCGCGCAGTATCAGATAGCCCGAAACGATCAACCACATCATCCACAGCCTTGTCGGAAATCGCTGTCCCTAAAACCCATACACCCGTGGCGAGATCGACCATATCCTTACTAAAATCATCAATCAATTGTGAGGTCAGAACGATTTGCACACCCCGTTTTCGGCCCTCGCGAACATCGCGCACAACTTGGTTGCGCACGGCGTGTGATTTACTGGTGCGATGAAATTCATCGTAACAAAGGCGTTTAGGGGATTCCGCAAGCTCTTGTAAGCGTCGCTCATGATATTCTTGATATTTTTTAGGCACGAACTTAACCGACTCTTGTCCCATCCACCAACTCCGCACCAACGCATGACGTGCGAGCATATACATAATCGAAGTTTGACGATCTGCGGCCTCATCACCCTGCGGCGCAACATCCATAAGATCGAGCGAACAAACGCGAGTATCAGCCAAATCAAATTGTGTAACAGAAGATAAAATCGGATATTCACGAATGGACGATGTCACCATTCTTTCAAATGCACCAATAACCGTTTCGGCGCTAAATCCAACAGAAGTTTCTTCGAGAAGAGAACGAATCTGTGGGCGGCGGCTCGCGGTAATGGAATCGCTTAACGTCGGCACAGCATGCCGCTGCGCGAGGTTAGCGATATGATATTGTCCCAATTCAAACATTTTATCGACAATATCCCACCAATAAGGGTCAGCAGGCAAATGCACGTTAAATTTAATCAACGCCTCATCAACTTCGGACTCTAATCTTGGCAAATAAGGACGTGGCTCGGCATTGGCTTCGCTGTCATTACGCCAGCGAAACATCTCATCAACCACAAGTCCAGCAAGCTGCTGCATACCATCATAAGGCTTATCATAGCCTGGTGGCGTACACAGCAACGTCAAAAGCTCAGACAGATAACTACGCTCTTCAGGTAGTGGTGCGCGGCAGCCTAATTGCGTATCAAACGGATTAATCGCAAATTGATGACTCATTTGCAGGCGGTAATAGGCCGCTTCATGCTGACGCGAAAGCGGCAAAGATTCACGAATGAGCGAGATTAAGCCCGAAGAAGACGGCCCAATATCAATAACAGCTACAAAAGGCAAATCATTAAGACCCGGTGATAAACACGTCGCGAGATTAAGAGTGTTGAGCAAAACCGACTTACCCGCGCCGGGCTGCGCAAAGATCAAATCAAACCAAGTGGTTGTAAGGTTTGTGCCCGTTTGATATGGCCAAACTTTTCCATCAGGCGTACGGAAAATCATTGCACCACCATCATTAAACGGACTAGAGGGGCGTTGCCAAGGAAGTAATTTCATAACCTCATTCATCGGGACAATGCCTGATGGCGCGGTACCCGCGCAATGAATACCCATCGCCGAGGACATAATGCAATCCAAAGGATCGCCAGAAAACTCACTAACTTGGCTGTATCCCCAACTCTCTACTGCTTGCAATAAAACAGAAAGACTATCAAGAATGTCATCTTTTTCATCAATGGGACACCAAGTAGCAAAGGAGATACGCAGACGCACCACAGGCTCTTTACGTGACAAAGCCTGCAAGCCCTCAAGCGCATATTTAATCTGTTTATTGCCTGCATTGGTCGGCCCCATAATCGTGGCCAAAAATGTACGCATTTGTGTGGCATAAATACCGCCGCCTTCAATCAAGTATGAAATACGAAATGCAATATCGGCCTCAACTAAACGATTGAGTAAAACGGGAAACGCCATGGCATCCATTGGCCCTAAAGTCATATCTCCGCCCGCCCAATATGAATCACCAATGCGCACAATATTGTTGTTGATTACTTTGGCGTCCCCTGCCACCAACTGGCTCGGCAAGCTTGGCCACAAAATATCAGACATATCTATCGCGTTACTTGGCGCACGCGGCGGTATAGGATCTCCTGGAAGGCAGGCTCTCCATTCATCGTTGGCGCGTTCAGGGTATAAATTGGACCGTACGGCTTTCAAAGCATCGTGCACATTCATTAAATCACCGCTGATGCCAAGCTCATCCAAAGCGCCAGTTATAGCAGAAACATAACTTTTGTGACGCGTGCGAAGCGGCTCTAACGCGGCGAGAGGATTTTGCGAATCGGGAGCATTGACCCACTCTTTGTTTTTATTTTTAGCGGCTTCTTTCGAGCGCTTAAGCTCATTTTTCGTTAAAACAACGGGGCGTGTCCATAGTACGAAATAAGATTCTTCGTGACTTAAAAACCGCTGTAAATGCTGTACACGTTCTGAAATCAAATCTTCAACTTCAATACCGATATTCTGCGCAGTATTACGAACAGGACGAATTAACTTATTCAGCACCTTTTCAATGCGACCAGGATCGCGCACATAATAAACTTGTAATGCATGTCCTAAACGGTCAAAACGCGCACCAACCTTAATGGTTATACCATCAACAATATTTTTATATTCTTCGTCGCCAATAATTTGCTTACTACCGGAAATTTTTATATACGAAATCAATGAACCATCAACGGAAACCAAAGTATGATCGCTATCGGCTGTTTCAAGATTAATGAAAGACGACACGGATTGACGCATCGCTTTTTGCATGGGGGCTAGTATTTTTTTAAAGTAACTCATTTAAGGTATCACAGGCCATTGAATTAAAACGAATGGAAATATCCACCTATAAATATAACGAAATACGACGAAATATCATAGGACTTAAACCATTAATGTGGATATTATATCTCAAGAAACAAGATTAGGCCGCTTTTTGCAATAATTCTTGATAGATGGTGATCCATTGCGGCGGAGTTTTACCACCAAAAGGCCCATTTTTTGAACGCCAATAAGCTAAAATTTGTGGAAACTGATTAAACTCTAAATCTGCTTCTTTAATTATACGCCGATCAAGTGGAAATAGACGAACGCCCTCAAGCTTTTTCACACGATCGGCATAGTGCTTAGGGCTTAAATAGTCTTTTAAAACCATTGTTAGAATATGAGGATCATCGGTATTCATACGCTTTTTTATTTCTTCGCGCCGCCCCATAAGAGTTGAAAGGGCGGTTTTGGCGGCTTCTGCTACTGGTCCTTGAGAAATGCGGGCAACATAGATCGCTCGTGCGATATGATGGAGTGTTGCTTGATCAATTTCTGGGAGCCAGATTAATACACCAGATTTCATTTCTCCGACTTTATCCATATGAAAACATTGATAACAAAAACTACATACGGTCATTAGATTGTTATCAGAGACATCTGCAAAATTTTGATTTTTAAATAAGATTTCTTGATATTTTTTTGATTCAAAACCACAACATTGGCACGTATAATCATCGCGCTCGAACAAGGTTTCTTGTTTAGCCTTATCAAGCTTTCCCGATACGGAAGAAACGAAGCCGGATGCACCGGCTTCGTTTGCTGTTTTTGATCCACCCGATGTTGGCCGAGTGATTCCCAATATGATGGGATATTGCGTCAAAAAAACTCCTATGGCAATACAGTAAACTGCGTCTTTTTCAACTTTGCACTACCGGTTACAGCCCCTGTACCGATGGTATTAAACATCGATTCAAAAATGATCGGCAACGCAAACAACGCACCACCGGCTGCCAAACGAATGGCACCATCTTTTAATGGTGTTTGTGTTGGGTTTTCGACATGGTCTTTGATTTTCATGATACCTAAAGTACCAATCAAAAT
>JBBKXA010000022.1:0-3301 GCA_037969235.1 Bdellovibrionales bacterium
ACATTTGCCAAAGCCGTTGCTGCCCCGCTCAACGCTGTTTCAAAATCCAAACCCGTAAACGCCAGCAAGATCGTTAGCACCACATTAAGCGTCACATAAAGCCCCATAAACCCCAGCACGGATTTTGCAACATCATCGGTTAATCGCTGACCTTTATACCGCATTATAAAAACCCCATTGGGATATAGCAGCGTTTTAAATTGACGGCGGATAACCCTGCTTAAAATCACCAGCCGCATCATTTTGATACCTCCCGATGTCGATTCCGCACATGCACCAATATAAGTCAGGAACAAAAATGCCAACACCGCAAACCCGCCCCATGCCGTATAATCCGAAGTTGCATAGCCCGTGGTGGTGATCACCGATGCCGTGCTAAACAACACCGCTCGAAACGACTCCTCAAAGCCCATAGGGGAAACCACAACAAGCCAAAGCGTTAAAATCGTCACAAACACACCAATGATCCATAAAAAAGCCCGTACCTGCTCATCTTTTAAAAACAGAAATTTTTGCTGGAATAATAATTGGATATACAAAACAAACGGCAAACCTGCCAAAATCATAAATATCGCCGCAATATAATGTAACATCGGCTGCTCAAAATAACCAAATGAAGCATCATGCGTTGAAAACCCTCCTGTCGCTACCGTAGTCATTGCATGATTAAACGCATCAAACCAACTCATCCCAAAGAAATAATAGAGCAAAATGCAACTCACCGTGAGCACCATATATACCACCAACAACGACCGCATAATTGCCACGCTGCGCGGCATAGCTTTTTGCTCATGTCCACTGGCCTCAGCGCGTAGCAACTGCATACCGCCTACTTTCAAATACGGAAGCAAAACCATGGTAAACGCCACCACACCTATTCCACCTACCCACTGCACCATTGATCGCCACAACAAAATCCCATGCGACATATGGTCTAAATCCGTGAGAACAGTCGCCCCAGTTGTTGTGACCGCCGAAACGCTCTCAAAAAACGCATCACTAAAATTCAAATGCAGATCACTCAACATAAAAGGCAGTGAGCAAAAAACACTGACCAACGTCCAACTAAGCACCGTAACCAAAAATGCAGCGCGCAAGGTGATAGCCCCCATCTCACCACGATTGGCAATCAACATGCTTCCGCCAAAAAACAAACAAATAATACCGCTTAATAAAAATGCCCAGCTATTGTCATTGCCCACCCGCCAATCCACAATGGCTGGGACCAACGCCGCCAGACCAACGATAGCAATCAAAACCCCCAGAATATAAGCAACAGCAGAATAACGCATAAATCCATTCTTACACTATGCATGATGCCGAAAAAAGCCCTATAAATCACAAGCCTTATAAATTACCATATTTATCAGCCTTAATGACGCATGATGGATAGAAATGCATCACTTACATCTGCAACAAAATATTTTGTACGTTTTAATTGTCCATAAAGCGATAAGTTACAACGTCCTACGTACATTTCCAACTCCAAATCTATTTAAAGTGACGTTTAGCCCCGAGCTTAAATAGTGTAACGTCAAGATTAGAGGTTGCATTTGTTTATATGGGGGCCTATAAAGGGCTATTCTCTGTCGCGGGATGGAGCAGCCCGGTAGCTCGTCAGGCTCATAACCTGAAGGTCGTAGGTTCAAATCCTACTCCCGCAACCAAAGAAATCAATGGCTTAGCCTTGATTTATTCTAAAAAATACTACTAAAATAGTCTTACACAGTCCTTACACACTTTACACATAAGGAAAAGACTATGATTAAGCACTCGATTCTAGGTAATAAAGTCCACGTTTATAAGCGTGATAACAGCCGTTATTGGCAATGTTCGACTTACCTTCAAGGCAAAAATCGCCGTACCAGCACAAAAGAAGAAAGCCTACAGCACGCAAAACAGTTCGCAGAAGACTGGTATTTGGAGTTACGAGGCAAAGCACGTGCTGGAGTCCTTAAAGATGAAAAAACATTCAAAGAAGCCTCTGAACTATTCTTAAAGGAATATGAGGTCATTACAGAGGGTGATAGAAGCCCTAAGTGGGTTCAAGGGCATGAAATTAGATTACGTGTTCATTTAAACCCCTTCTTTGGTGATTTGGCTTTATCTGATGTTACGGCAGGAAAAGTTCAGGAATATAGGGTGCATAGAATGACCCCACAACCCGATAGCAACCCAGAACATTCAAAAAGTAATAGACCGCCTAAAGCCTCCACCCCCGCTAGAAAGACGATACATAACGAGATTGTAACGCTTAGACAGGTGTTAAAAACAGCTATTCGACATGCTTGGATTTCTGCTTTGCCCGAATTATCTCCGCCTTATAATACCCAAGGAAAAGTAGTCCATAGGCCGTGGTTTAGCCCTGTAGAGTATAAGCAATTATATCAAGCGACCCGAGCCTATACAAAAAATGTCCCTCCTGCGTTTGTTTGGAATGCGCATCAGGTACATGATTTTGTATTGTTTATGGCTAATACTGGATTAAGACCAGATGAGGCTAAAAATCTTCAACATCGTGACGTAGAGGTTGTGGTTGATGAATGGTCAGGCGATACAATCCTTGAGATTGAGGTTAGAGGTAAGCGAGGCATTGGTTACTGTAAAAGCACCGCAGGAGCAGTTAGACCTTATGAGAGACTTTTAAATCGCGCTAAACCTGTAAAGAAAAAGGACAAAGATAAGGGCTTGGAAATGCCAGAGCCTAAAGACTTGGTATTTCCAGGCAGTCATTTGAAGATGTTTAATAACATTTTAAAACGTGCAGAATTGAAATTTGACCGTGATGGGAACGCACGAACGTCCTACAGCTTGAGACATACTTATATATGTTTAAGGCTCATGGAGGGGGCTGATATTTATCAAATAGCGAAGAATTGTAGGACAAGTGTTGAGATGATTGAGAAGCATTATGCTGCGCATATTAAGACTACTTTGGATGCGTCAGCTATAAATATAATGCGAATTAAGCCGAAAAAGAACGCATAAGGCGATCTCGCTTTAAAACATACTTTTTCTTAGAAATTTAATTTAATCCCTGTAGCTAGGCTATGGGGATTTTTTAATTTAAGGGAAATGAACAGAAAGACACACTATGAACCAACCTATGAAAAACCGTTTTTCATACCCTTTAATTATTAATAGATAATAATCAAAGGGTTACCGCCACCGCCCCCTCCTGACCTCAACCAAACAACATAGAATTTGATTGAGGTCAGGAGGGGGCGGTGGCGGTTTAAGGTTGGGGTGTGGTTGGTGGTAGTGGTGTGTGAGGTGGTGAGAGAGTGAGTGAGTAGTGTGA
>JBBKXA010000023.1:0-13245 GCA_037969235.1 Bdellovibrionales bacterium
TTTACTTTTGATTCTTTTATTGTGGGTAAGCCCAATGCCCTGGCGCATGCTGCGGCGCGCCGTGTTGTGGAAAGTGCAGCTATTCCGTTTAATCCGTTATTTATATATGGCGGTGTTGGTTTGGGTAAAACGCATTTGATGCACGCAATTGCGCATGCGATCGAAGAGCAGACGCCTGAGAAAACAGTGATGTATCTTTCGGCTGAAAAATTTATGTACCAGTTTGTGAAGGCGCTTCGGAGCGATTCGACAATGCTATTTAAAGAGCAGTTCCGTAGCGTTGATGTGTTGATGATTGATGATATCCAGTTTATCGCAGGTAAAGAATCAACGCAGGAAGAGTTCTTCCACACGTTCAATGCATTGGTTGATCAGAATAAACAGATCATTATTTCTGCGGATAAAGCGCCAGGTGATCTGGCTGGTCTTGATGAGCGGTTGCGTTCACGTTTGGCATGGGGATTGGTTGCGGATATACATCCGACCACATATGAATTGCGCCTTGGTATTTTGCAAGCCAAGCGTGTGCAATTGGCAGCGGATGTACCAGATGCGGTTTTGGAATTTTTGGCGCTTAAAGTCACCAGCAATATTCGTGAGTTGGAAGGGGCATTGAATCGCATTGTTGCGCATGCCGACGTTTCCAAAAATAAAATCACGTTGGAAAGCACGCAAGATGTTTTGCAAGATTTGCTTCGTGCCCATGATCGTCGTATCACGATTGATGAAATTCAACGTAAAGTCGCTGAGCATTATAATTTGCGTATGACAGATATGCATTCGGCGCGTCGTGCGCGTAATGTTGCGCGTCCGCGTCAAGTGGCGATGTATTTGGCTAAGCAGCTAACTTCGCGTTCATTGCCAGAGATTGGCCGCAAATTTGGAGGCCGCGATCATACGACCGTGATGCATGCCGTGCGTAAGGTTGAGGAATTGATGAACGAAGATGCACAAATTGCACAAGATGTTGATGTGGTTCGTCGTGCGTTGACGGGTTGATTTGATATAGCCCTGTGCCCAATGATATTTTTTTAGCCGCTTGTTATTCAAGCGGCTAAATTCTTATGAGCATTTGGGGCTGCTGTCATTTTTAAGTGGTTTTATGCATTTGATTTCGCGCAATAAGACTTTTCCGCTATAGCAATTGCTTTCGGTTGAATTGAGTAGAGCTGCTTGTTGCGTTAATATTTCACACTGCGCGAGAGAGGTTGCAGGGATGTATATTATATTCGTATCGGCGCGCACCCACATATGGGTGGCAGAAATTTGATTGGAGGATTGCGCCTCGGCGGTATTGTTGTTCATTGTAAATATGCCCGCAATTGATGCGAGTGTTAAAGCGGTGCAGGCGATTGATATAATTTTCCTATTTGTTTTCATGCTTTGACTCCGTTAGGTTGATGGCTTGGGTTGGATATGGGGCGTTCGGGAATTTATTCTATGACATTTATCTCTACGCTTAAACTGCATAATTTTCGTTGCTATCGCGATGTGGCGCTCACACCTGTGAGTGCTGGGCTGGTTGTGCTATATGGGCCAAATGGTGCGGGGAAGACAAATTTACTGGAGGCTCTTTCATTGCTCTCGCCTGGCCGCGGTTTGCGCGGGGCGAGGAATATGGAGATTCAATGTCAGAGTTTGGGTCAGAATGCTTCTAAACCGTGGGCTGTGGCGGCGACGTTGGAGACTTCATATGGCGCGGTGCAATTGGGCACTGGGTTGGATGGGGTGAGTGAAAAGCGCATTGTGCGTATAAATGGTGTGAGTGTACGCGGGCAAAACGCGTTGGCGGAGCATATGGGGTGTGTGTGGCTTACGCCGCAAATGGATCGATTGTTTCTTGATTCAACATCGCATCGGCGGCGATTTTTGGATCGATTGATTTTTGCTTTTGATCCTGGTCATTCGGGGCGGGTGACACGGTATGAAAACGCGATGCGCCAGCGTTCTAAATTATTATCAGAAGGCAAGAATGAGCCGAGCTGGCTGGATTCTTTGGAAGCTCAAATGGCGGAAACTGCGCTTTCTATTGTTGCGGCGCGGCTGGATTTTGTGGAGCGCTTGCAGGGCGCGTGTGAGGCTGCGGATCACAGTGTTTTCCCGCTGGCGCAGTTGAGGGCGCAGGGCACATTAGAAGAAATATTGGCTAAATCATCGGCGCTTGAGGTTGAGGATGTTTTTAAATACCAGCTTTCGCAATCGCGGCAGCGGGATGCGGTTGTCGGTGGTGCATCCAGTGGGCCGCATAAATCGGATTTACGTGTGCGATATGCGGCGAAAAATATGCCTGCGGATCAATGCTCAACGGGGGAGCAAAAGGCGCTGTTGATTGGGATTATCATGGCGCATGCACAGCTTATTGCAGCGGAGCGTGGCGCACCGCCAATTTTATTGTTGGATGAAGTTGCCGCACATCTGGATGAGGTGCGCCGAGCCGCGCTGTATGAAATGCTGATTGCGCTGGGGGGGCAGGTTTGGTTAACGGGCACAGATAAAAATTTATTCACGGCGATAGAGGGGAGCGCACAATTTTATGAGGTGCGAGATGCTTCTGTAGGATGATTGACATATCGTTGTTTTTTGTATATGTAATTATAAATGTTGGCAGTGTTATCAAAAAAATGGGGAAGGCTGGCGCAGTTTTTTAATGAGCTAGTGGACGAGTGCATTGTGCGCTTTAAAGACCCAGATGATTTTTCAAATATATTTAACGCCTCAACACAACGTTATTTATATGACTGGCAAACAAAACCCATGACGACGGCTAATTGGGAAGATTTTTCTTGGTATTATCAGGACTCTTATGAAATGGATAATATTTTAAAACGTCTTACGTCTTGTCCAAGCATCAAAGCGTTAGAACTTTATTGTTCAGACATCACCAAAGTAGCATTCAGTTTTTCAACATTTATGGGGGAATCTGAAAAAATATTGGGTTGCTATTGGGGTAATAAAGTGGAGTTAAGAGCCTTGAGGTGCGCACCTCATCTAATTGACGTTCACATTGGTAATGCAGGACATGAACTTCGGCATAAATGGCACGATGATGAAGGTTTTTTGAATTTAGAAAAAGTTGACTTGTTGTCGGCCATGATCATGCTACTGAGTTTTGAGGCTGATGCGTCTGCATATATGATCACGATCGCATTGGAAAAATATGATTGTGAGGGAGATAAAACTATTATTGATGCGTTTTTTAACCTTGAGCGTTATGCATTGCCGATGCAGGCGGCTTGGGCGTGTTATCAGGCTGATAATGACAGTTTATGGGATGGGAGAGTAAGTGCTGCTGCCTTTCGAAGTTATCTTGATGACGCTGACTTTGGGCGTAGGGATTTTTATGGTCGGACTGTTATTGATCACTATTTAAAAGAAATGCATGTAGATGATTTTGTAGCCTTTACAATTAATGGGAGTGAAAAGTTTGAATATTTGCGCAATAATATTTTTACCATGCCGTATATTGATAACAAAGGTAAGTTAGTTGAACGTCCTTTTTATCAAGCGTTAATAAATGAAATCACTTATGAACATTTGTTTGAGAGTCTGTCGTTGCCTATGCAGGCACAAGGTCAATTTTTTCAAGGGATCAGCCAAGCCATATCACAATCTAATTGTACTCGTTTGTTAGGCAGAGCCGAGGCTGTGCCAATTATCCCTGGTTTTCCTCCCTTTGCACTTTAAAATTCACAAATAATTAAAAGCGTAGTTTTTATTTACCTGTAACAGTGGTCTAGAACTGCAAATATTATTGACATAGTTTTTGATTCTGTGGTATTTATCAGAAAAAATACGCAGGGATAATCGGGCATGTCATTTACACAGGGAAAAGCCTATCTCAAGGGCGATGAACGCAGATTTGCAAAAGATATGGAAGCTGTTGTTGATTACCCTATGCTTGAGCTGGCAAGGGATGAAGCCATTTCGTTAACAGCGCTTTTTCAATCGATGTCGGCGGTTTTGTTGCCTTATGCTTTCAATGATAATGAGCGGAGTGTGTTAACTCCAGATGGTTTGTCGAAGCTTTATCAAGATTGTGCGAATGGGTATGATGTTGCTGTATTTTCCAAGCCCATTGTTAAAGCTGAAGGGGTTGCGTTTGTGCCGCATTATGTGCGCGATGCCCGTGCGTATGCGTTTCATTTGAACCCAACGAAAGAATTTGATACTGCTGCCCGAAATTATGATATCAAATGCGCTGTTTTAAACCCTAGTATGACTCACAACAAAGGCCGGTTATTTAATTTGGGACGTTTCGAGTTTTTGAATGTGGCAAAGAAAATTAATCATGAGCAAAGTTTGATTTTTCCGCTAATATCTCTCCCATCTCAATATTTAAACAGTTTAAATACCTATGAATGTTTAGATTTGCTGGATACTTATATAGAATTGTCGTGGGTTATTAATCATGACCCGCTGCATTCAATTATGGCTAACAATCTTAAGCCGAATATAGTTAACGCACCAAAAACATCTTATATGGGCCGTAATCCTAATTATTTAACTCGTTTTGCTAAGGATTGTGAAAAATTAAATAAGGGCACACGCTCTTCGCCTTTAACGAGACAAAGTAAAATTGTTTCGAGTGCCACGGATTATTTTGAATCGTTCAATATGCGTGTGCAGGCGGAGATTTTGCAACATATGGTGGAGCAGGAGGGGAATCCGTTGACGGCGGCTATTGATCATTATGTTGGGGCGTGGAAAAAATTTGCTCGCGCGTCCAAAAAAGCCCCGCATAATCAGGATTTGAATGCAACGCCTGCGGACTTTGCTTTGAAATTATTAGCGTTTAATCTGGTGCGGGCTTTGCCGATTGAACATGATGTTATTCAAGGCATACTCAATGATCCTGAAATCGCGCCGCATCGGGCGGCCTTTGAAGAGGTTTATAGGGCGAAAATAACGGGGGTGGTTTTTGGAAATGGACAGTATAATGAAAATTTTGGTACCCCGATTGTTACAGATGGGTATGTTGAAAGGGGACGTTTCAAGGGACGTCTAACGTCGGAGCAATATGGCTCTGCTGTTTGTGACATGGTGGCTAGTGCGCTGGGCACAATTAGCGAAGATGTCGCGGAGATGACGCGTTAAAATCTCTCCAATAATTCTAAAACCTTATCATTTTGTTCTGGTGTGCCAATGGTGATGCGGATGCAGTTGGCGGTGGCTGGTTTGTTTGAAAAATCGCGGAGGATGATGTTTTGTGTGCTGGCGTGTTTGATGAATGCGCTGGCGTTTTGCATTCCAACGAGCAGGAAATTTGCGTCACTGTCGTAGATATGGGTTATGTTTGGTGCGGATTTAAGGGCGCTTGCCATGCGCTGACGCTCAAGAATAATTTTTTGGATGTTGGCGTGCGCGATTGGGCGAATTTTGTCGCTTAACACATAGAGCGCGGCATTGACGCTGGCGTGGGGGAGGGGATAGGTTTCCAGCACTTTGGTGCGGGTAAATTCGATAAATTTTGGATCGCCCGTGATGAAGCATCCCATGCGGCATCCCGCCAAGGCGTATGATTTTGACAATGTACGCAGGATGATCAGGTTGGGTGTGCTTTCAAGGACATCGGGCGTTGTGTCAATGATGGAGCCGTCTTGAGTAAATTCGGCATATGTTTCGTCAAGTATGACTACGCTTTGACCATTGGTTTCGCGGGCGATTTCTAAGATGTCGGCGTGGGAGAAGCTACCCCCTGTCGGGTTATTGGGTGAACAGATATAGATCATTTTCACGTGTGTGGTTTGATTGTAAGCGGCTTTGATAATGCTGGCTTTATCGAGTATGAATGTTTTGTTTTTGTGGATGAGCGGCACATCAATAAGGCGCGCGGCATTGGCAAGGGCGTCGACGCCGTAAATGCCGAATGTGGGGGAGGAAATTATGACGGCATCTTTATGGGGTTCGCAAAATATGCGAGTGAGGATGGCGATGGCTTCGTCTGCGCCGCGGGTCATGGCGATTTGGGTTGGCTCAACGTTATAGGCGCTGGCGTAAGCGGCGGCAAGTTTGGCAGGTTGAGGTTCGGGGTAGCGGCTGTATAATGGTTCAGGCGTTAAGGGGTAGGGATTTTCATTGGCGTTCATGAAAATCTTATCCGCGCTCTTGATGCTCTCCATGCCCGCAGACACATAGCCTTCGAGATCGAGATAGTGGTGGCGAATGAGGTTTTTCAGCGCTGGATTCATGATTGAAGCGTTCCTTGATAACGGTGGGAGTATAGGGGAAAAATATGAATAAGTGAATGATCTATAATGACTATGATCATAATTGTATTTTTTGTTTGCATAATGCAAAAATTATGGTGTATTGTGTTCGATATGAGTGTTTCGGATTTATGTCTGGCGGCGATTGTGTCATTTGGGGTTCTGCAACAGGATGGTGTTCCTGTGGGCATGGAGGTTGTGCAACAGGATACGGTTAAGGTTGGTGTAATAAGCCCAGAAGATTATTCTGAATTTATTACAGATATTACTTCTGACTCCGATATGGGACGAGCTTATATTTCTGGAATTGAGAAGTTTGTTCCAGATCCAGTTGGTTCAACAGATAGTCCGTTTTTAGAGCATCTTTCAACTTCTGCGATAGCTGGGCTTGCTAATTGGTATGATGGTAAAATCGAATTGGTTGATAATCGGTATGATGCAGATATGACAGTTGTTGCTGTTGAAAGTGAAAAGAGAAAAAAAGGATTTACTTTATTACCGCGAAGGGCGGGTGGTTCTGTAATTAAAATAGCTCCTGAGGACAGGGTGATTTTTATTAATCTTTTGGAATTTGAAAAGCTTTATGGCGATGATATTGAGAAAGGCATTGAGGCTTTGGAAGGAACACTTACACATGAAGTTGGTCATGTGTTGGGACTTGTTCATAGCTTTGAAGCAGCAGAAAAGGCGCGGATTCAAGCTCCCGAATGTGAAGGGCAGCCTATAACGCCTTACATAGACAAGAATATAGATGGTCATATGGGGTTCGGCAGGGATGAAAATACACGCTATGAAATATTCGCGCGTGATTTTTTGAAAAATGGGCCCAATTTCAAATTATCCTCTTTAGATATGTAGTTTTAGTTGTGAGGGGGATGTCGTTTTTTCTAAATGGCAATTCTGTACGCATTCTTATGGTCCCAAAATGGCAATTTTAAAAACACCTGAACCATAAAATTATTTCTTTTAAATCCATACAATTGTAAATGCATAAATACAGGGTTTACCCTGTTTTTTTTTGTGGGGGTGTGGTATAAAAAATGATGTAAAAAACAAGGCTTGATAAGGCTTTTGAGCAAAAAAAACGAATCGGAAAAATTTTATGAGTGACGCGGCCAAAGCAATTGATGAAGGCGAGAACAAAACTGGTGGAGATAACGACGAATATGGTGCGGATTCCATTAAGGTTTTGCGGGGTTTAGAAGCCGTTCGTAAGCGTCCGGGGATGTATATCGGCGATACCGATGACGGCACGGGATTGCATCACATGGTTTACGAGGTCGTGGATAACGCGATTGACGAGAGCCTTGCGGGATATTGTGATCGTATTGATATTTTGATGAACGCTGATGGGTCCATCACGGTTAAGGATAACGGGCGCGGCATTCCCGTGGGGATGCATTCGGAAGAGCAATGCTCCGCGGCTAAAGTGATTATGACCCAATTGCATGCGGGTGGTAAGTTTGATGCCAATTCCTATAAGGTTTCTGGTGGCTTGCATGGCGTTGGGGTTTCGGTTGTGAATGCGCTTTCGGAATATCTCGATTTGAATATTAAGCGCGAAGGCAAAGAATGGCATATGCGCTTTAAAATGGGTGATGGGATTGATGATCTTGTCGCTATTCGTGACCTTGAAAAAGGTGAGCGTTCGGGCACGCAGGTGAAGTTTTTGCCTTCACCTGAGACATTCACCATGACTGAATTTGATTTTAAAACGCTGGAAAATCGCTTGCGCGAGTTGGCGTTTTTAAATTCAGGGGTGAATATTTATCTCTCCGATAAACGCTCCGAAGATGAAGCTGAGCATGTGGTGAGCCATTTGCATTATGAAGGCGGGATCGAAAGCTTTGTGGAGTATTTGGATCGCTCGAAAAAATCATTGCTCGCTAAACCTGTTTCGCTGACGTTGCATGATGAGAAAAGCGGCGTGACCGTTGAGGCTGCGCTGGAGTGGACGGATGCGTATCATGAGACGATGCTGTGTTTTACCAACAATATTCCACAACGCGATGGGGGTACGCATTTGGCAGGTTTCCGTGGGGCGTTGACTCGCGTTGTCGGCAAATATGCCGAAGAAAAAGGCATGCTGAAAAAAGATAAAGTCAAGCTTACGGGCGATGATATGCGCGAGGGGTTGACCTGTGTGTTGTCGGTCAAAGTGCCTGATCCGAAATTTAGCTCGCAGACCAAAGATAAATTGGTGAGTTCCGAAGTGCGCCCTGTTGTGGAAGGCGCAATTGGGTTGAGTTTGGCGGAGTGGTTGGAGGAAAATCCAGCGGAAGGTAAAATCATTGTCGCGAAAATCGCCGAAGCCGCCCAAGCGCGGGAAGCTGCACGTCGGGCGCGGGATTTAACGCGTCGTAAAGGGGTGATGGATGTTTCCAACTTGCCCGGAAAGCTCGCGGATTGTCAGTCGAAAGACCCTGCCGTGAGTGAGATTTTTATCGTTGAGGGAGACTCAGCGGGGGGATCGGCGAAACAAGCGCGTGATCGTCACAACCAAGCGATCTTGCCGCTTCGTGGTAAAATCCTCAATACTGAACGCGCACGTTTTGATAAAATGCTGGCGTCGGAGCAGATTGGCACGTTGATCACGGCGCTGGGCACGTCAATTGGTGATGAATTTAACATTGAAAAAGCGCGTTACCACAAAATTATTATTATGACGGATGCGGACGTCGATGGATCGCATATTCGCACACTTTTGCTCACCTTCTTTTTCCGTTTTATGCCCGAAGTGATTGCGAAGGGTTATCTTTATATCGCGCAACCTCCGTTGTTTAAAGTGAAGCGCGGGAATTCGAATGAGATTTATTTGAAGGACGAGAAATCGCTGGATGATTATTTGATCAGTCAGGCGCTTGGTGATTTGGTGATTACCGATGGTGCGGGCGATGTGCGGATGGGCAATGATATTGCCGATGTTTTGGTGCAATCGCGAAAGCTGCGTAATTCAATCAATTCGCTCACGCAACGTGCGGGGAATCGCCGTATTATCGAACAAGCCGCAATTGCTGGCGCGTTTGATGAGAGTGTTCATAGTGACGAGGATGCGGGGAATGCGCGAGCGAAAGCCGTCGCTGAGCGTTTGAATGAGCGGGCTTCGAAAAATTCGAAAACTTGGGAGGGCGCTTATACGCTGGATAAAGGTTATGTGTTTTGGCGCACAACGCGCGGCGTGACAGAACGTATTCGTATTTCGCGTGATCGTATCCGCTCCGCTGATGCTGTGCGTCTGAACAGCGCGGCAAAATGGCTCGCGGAGACGTTTGAAAATCAGGTGGAAATTATGCAAGGCGATAAAATGCTGGCGAAGGTCAACGGCCCTGCGGCGCTGTATGACCGTGTGATGGAGGCGGGGCGCAAAGGCATCGCGATTTCACGCTATAAAGGTTTGGGGGAAATGAACCCCGAGCAGTTGTGGGAAACCACGCTTGATCCAAATGTGCGCACGCTCTTGCAGGTAAATGTCGCGGACGCGGTGAAGGCCGATGAGATTTTCTCCACGCTCATGGGCGATGTGGTTGAGCCGAGGCGCGAGTTTATTCAGGATAATGCGTTGAAGGCCGAGGTGGATGCTTAAAAGCTGCTATTTTTGCACTCTGGCCGTGTCAAATTGCGCCTTGCGTATGAGTATACGCGGCGGCTTATTTTCCTAGCCAGATCACAAAACTGTTTGCTTTTGATTAGAGGTTTACATGAGTGAAATTATAATACGGGAGTATAATAATGAAGATGCAGAAATTTTTGCAGAAATTCATTATGATGCCGTTCATAATTCTGCGAAAGGTTTTTATTCTCAAGACATTTTAGATCAATGGTCTTGCGGCGCAACGCCTGAGAGAGTTTCGCATATTAGAAAAACGGCGCATCTTGAAATTCGTAGAATGGCAGAGATTGACGGCGAGGTGGTGGGGCTTGGTGTTGTTGTGCCAGAGAAGCATCTTCTTGGGGCGTGTTATGTGAGAAATGCGTTTAATAATCAAGGGATCGGCAGGGCAATAGTTCGTGATTTGGAAGAGATTGCAAAACAATATGGCGTGAAATATTTAGAAATGGATGCGTCACTGAATGCGGAACAGTTTTATAATGCGGTTGGATATAAAACGATAGCAAAGGGCGAGCATATCATGCGAAGTGGCGAAGTGATGGCGTGCGTTAAAATGAAGAAAGTTTTTTAATGTATGCATGAATCTCCGTGACCTTCGTGGCTTAGTGGTTTATAAATTCTAAATGACATCACTCGCATATACATTATCGGAAATTGTTGGAAATGCTTTTGAGGCGTTGGAGTTGCCGCGGGGGTTGGGGGTGGTGCGGGTTTCGGATCGGCCTGATTTGTGTCAGTTTCAATGTAACGGCGCGATGGCGGCGGCGAAGGTGGCCCGTAAAAATCCGCGTGAGGTTGCGCAGGGTGTGATTGATGCGCTCTCGGGTGAGGGCATTTTAAAGAAAATAGAAATCGCGGGGCCGGGGTTTATTAATTTGGATATTACGGATGCGGCGATTGCGGCGCATTTGTCCAATAATGCGCAAGATGAGAATTTTGGTATTGTTGCCATTGGCGAAGGCAAAACCGCGATTGTGGATTATGGCGGGATGAATGTGGCTAAGGCTATGCATGTTGGACATTTGCGCTCGCTTTGCATTGGCGATTGCATTAAACGCATGCTCCGCTTTCGTGGGTTTGAAGCGCTGGGTGATATTCACCTCGGCGATTGGGGTTTGCAAATGGGGCAAATTATATCCGAATTTCAAATACGCTATCCTGATTGGCCGTATTTCGATGAGAATTTTGACGGCGAATACTCAAGCGCCGCGCCATTTGATTATAAAGAATTAGAAGAAATTTACCCTAAGGCCTCGTCGGCGTGTAAAGAAGATGAGGCGCGTCTTGATTTAGCGCGTAAGGCTACGGCGGAATTGCAAAATGGTCGGCGTGGGTATGTGGCGTTATGGCGGCATTTTATCGCGCTGTCGATTGCGGATATAAAAGATAACATCGAACCGATGGGAATTGATTTTGAGCTATGGAAGGGGGAGTCGGATGTAAATGATTTGATCCCCGAACTTACGGCTGATTTGACCAAGAAAGCAATCGTTGAAGAAAGTCGCGGGGCGCAGATTATTCATGTGGAGCGCGAGGGTGATAACAAAGAAATGCCGCCGCTGATGTATTTAAAATCCGATGGTGCGGCGACTTACGGGACGACGGATTTGGCGACGATTTATGATCGTATCAAAACCTATCCGAATTTATCGTATATGGTTTATGAAACCGATATCCGCCAGAATTTGCATTTCGAACAAGTGTTTCGCGCGGCGGAGCGGGCGGGGTATTTGGACGGGATAGAGTATAAGCATATCGGACATGGCACGATAAATGGCACCGATGGTAAACCGTTTAAAACCCGCGAGGGCAAGGCGATGAATTTCCGTGATATGGTTGCGGCGTGCCGTGAAAAGGCGCGGACGAGATTGGCTGACGTGAATTTGGATAGCGCGATTGATGATGATGAACGCGATGATATCGCGCTGAAAGTGACCGTGGCGGCGCTTAAATTTGCGGAGTTATCAAATCAAGCGCATATGGATTATATTTTTGATCTGGATCGGATGACTTCGTTTGAGGGGAAAACGGGGCCGTATTTATTGTATCAAGCGGTGCGAATTCAATCGCTGCTCAAAAAAGCGGGTGTTGAGGATTGCGACTGGGATGCGATTAACGTGAGCGATGAAGATCGTGGATTGTCGTTATTGTTGTGCGAGTTGCCCGATCATTTTGAATTGGCGTTTAAAAATTATGCGCCGCATGTTTTGTGTGAATATGCGTATAAATTGGCGCAGGAATTTAGCTCGTTTTATGCGCATTGTCACATATTGTCGGAGCAAGATGAAGCCTTGCGCGCTAGCCGATTGGCGCTTTGCGCCGCGACGCATAAGCGGTTGATTTTTGTGCTCGATATTTTGGGTATTGGCGTGCCTGTGCGGATGTGATTGTGGTGCTTGACAGGTTTTGTGTTTTAGCCAATAATGGCTAAATGCTTGATATACATGCTATAAAAATCACGCCAGATATTCTGCTCCAAATTTCGGATATTGATGAATTTAAAGGGCTTTGGACGGGGTTGGATCGCCATACGACGGGGCTAAATCTCCTCAGCGATGTTGCGAGTCATGGGGCTAAATTTGCAAAAATGCTTAAGCCATTGCATGAAAAGCCGTTAACGCCTGAAGTGATTGGATTGATTAATTTTAATCAAACGGGGGACGAGGCCGCGCGGCATTATAAAACGGAGCCGAATCAGCTTCCGATTTCCAAGCAGGATGTCGTATTTGGCACGTTGGATACGGCGGAGCCTGCGCATGTTGCGCCCTTGATCGCTAAGCTGTGTGATTGGGTGAATGAGGAATTGGATAAGGGGCAGTTGCATCCGCTTTTGATTGCGGCAGTGTTTTCTTCGGTGTTTTTGCAATGCTGCCCGTTTGATGTGGGTAATATGCGCACGATGCGGTTTTTGGTGATGTTGATCATGCTCAAATCTGATTATGCGTATGTGCCGTATGTGTCTATGACGACCATTATGGAGACGCGGGCGGAGCAAGTTTTTACGGCGCTTAAGCATAATCAGGATAGTTTGGAAGAAGGCAAGCCCGACTGGAGTGCGTGGGTGCGGTGTTTTCTATCGTTGTTGCAGGATCAGAAAGATGCGCTCCATGCACGGTTATATGCGCAAGAGACAGATTTGAAGAATATGCCAAAATTGTCGACGCGCATTATGGGATTGTTTAAGGATCACAAACGGCTTCAGATGAAAGAGATTATCACGCTGACGAATGGGCGGCGTGCGACGATTAAATTGCGGCTCGGTGAATTGCTCGATGGGGGATATTTGGTGCGTCATGGGGCGGGGCGCTCGACTTGGTATGCTTTGGTTTAGCGGAAGCTAGCGGGCCAGAAGAACCTGGTAGAATGCATATCTGTTGGTACCGCTACCATATTTGTAACATGTCGAAGCTTTGTTGGATAGATTAGTAT
>JBBKXA010000024.1:0-5896 GCA_037969235.1 Bdellovibrionales bacterium
ACTTTTATTTTTGTGATTTGGTGGCGTTGGCGGCGAACGATGTCGAAGCGGAAGCCGTGGAAAATGAAGCTTTGGCCGATTTCAGGGATGATTTGAGCTTCGTGGAGGATTAGTCCGGCGAGTGTTGAGTAATTTTCATCGGGCAATCCCCAATCATATTCGCGGTTTAAATCACGGATTGTGACTGTACCATCTACCATAAAGCTCTCGCCGGTTGATTTACGAACGCCGAGAACGCTGACGTCATGTTCGTCGTCGATCTCTCCGACAATTTCCTCCAAGATATCTTCGAGGGTGACCACCCCCATAAATACGCCATACTCATCAACGACTACGGCGAAATGTTCTTTTTTCTCGCGGAATGATTGCAGTTGTTCGTAGAGATCCGTGGTTTCGGGCACAAAACGCGGTTCCATCATTATATCTTCAAGCTGGATTTTTTCGGCGACAGATTTATGGGTGTTGAGTTCTTTGAACAATAATTTTGAATGAATTACACCAATGATATTGTCGGGGTCTTGCCGCCAAACAGGAAGGCGGGTAAAGGCGCTGTCGAGCACGTCTTTTATGATTTGATCCATAGGTTGATCGGCATCAATCATTGTAACGCTTTTGCGGTGCACCATGATGTCTTCGACGTCAACATTGGCCAGATCGAGGATAGAGCGGAGCATCGCGCGTTGTTCTTGTGTTTCTTGCTCTGGGCCTTGGTGCATATCAATGACGCCGCGCAATAGTTCGAGGTGAGAGCCCGCACCGACCTTGGAGATATCTATGCCGAAGATGCGCAAAATGCGGCGCACGATCCATGTGACCATTTCCGTGATGGGCGCGAGAATGACGATGACCACCCGTATAAACGGCGCGATAAACATCGACATTTTATCCGCGTGATGCAGGGCGTATGTTTTGGGGAGGACTTCGGCGAAAATTAATACAAGCAAGGTCATCACAAGAGTCGCGTAGACCACACCCGCATCGCCGAATATTTTGATGAGCAATGACGTCGCCAGCGCGGATGCGAGGATATTTACCAAATTGTTACCGAGCAAAAGTGCGCCGATCATGCGGTCTTTTTTATCGCGGATAGTATTGACCATGCCTGCGCGTTCGTTTCCATCATTAGCGAGGTTGTGCATGCGCACACGGCTGGCAGCGGTGAGTGCGGTTTCTGATCCAGAAAAGAACGCTGACATAAACATGAGCGCAAAGATGGCTAGGCCTGAGAGGAGAATACCGATTTCCATCGTTTTTTCATTCCTGTTTTGAAAGGTGTTATGAGAGAAGGGGCATTTGTAGATGCTTGCGCGGCTTTTTCTTCACCGCCCAGTGAATCGCGAATGACTGCACGCACCAGATCTTCGGGGACATCGGCGCTGGTGAATGCTTCGCCTATGGCGTTGACGAGGATAAAGACCATTTTTCCGTCTTTGGTTTTTTTATCGCGGCGCATGATTTCGAGCAGACGGTCAACATTTGTGGCCAATTGATCAATATATGACGCACGCGTGGGAAGCCCGATTGCAGAGAGGTGAGCTTCGACGCGTTCTAGATCGGCTTCGCTGGAAAGTCCCATGCGATAGGAAAGATCGAAGGCCATGACCATGCCGATCGCGACAGCCTCACCGTGCAGTAAGGTTTGGTTGTAGCCCGCTTCGGCTTCGAGGGCGTGGCCGAATGTGTGACCGAGATTTAGAAGGGCGCGAGCCCCCTGCTCCGTTTCGTCCGCTTGCACCAGTGCTGCTTTGGCTTTGCAGCTTTCGCTGATGATATAAGCGAGCGCTTCGTCATCCAGATTACAGACGCGTTCTCCGTTTTGCTCCAACCATTCAAAAAAATCACGGTCACGGATGAGGCCGTATTTCAAAACTTCGGCATATCCCGCGAGCAATTCACGTTTGGGCAAGGTTTGGAGAACTTCGATATCGATGATAACGGCGGATGGTTGATAGAAGCTACCGACCAGATTTTTGCCTTGCGCGGTATTGATGCCCGTTTTGCCGCCGACTGCGCTGTCGACTTGGGAAAGCAGCGTAGTGGGGATTTGCACGAATGGTACGCCGCGCATGATTGTTGCCGCGCAAAAACCAGTGAGATCACCGATCACGCCACCGCCAACCGCAACCACCAAAGAATCACGGCTCAGGCCGTTTTCCAGCATCCAGCCGCAGACTTCTTCGTAATATTTGTAAGATTTGGTCTTCTCGCCCGCAGGCAGTGTTTTAACCTCGACGCGCCGCGCGCCTTGGCTCTGTATATGGTTTTGCACGTTTAGCGCATAAGGCTCAACGTTTTTATCGGTGACGATGAAGACTGTTTTATTGGCCAAATCCTGTGGAATGAGATCATTCAGGCGAAACAACAGCGCTTTGCCGATATAAATATCGTAGCTGCGCACATCCAGATCAATACTGACGATTTTTGTTTCCATCAGGTATATATAAGCGGTTTATAGCGCGTGTGTCACCATTGAATATGCATGCGATGGTGTTGGGTTCAACTATGCGGTTAAAATTCCGCGCCAGATGGAGCTGTTTTAAGCGTTGGTGCCAATGCGGATTGTATTTTTTCAACGATGCGATTGAGCTTTTTTTCGCGGTAATGCGTAAGCGCCATGTCTTCTATGTTCCATTCTAAATTGTTTGATTGCATATCTTTTTCATGGCCATCGATCATAGTCGGGTCATGTTCTTCCATATTTTCCAACAAGGACTCTATGCTGTATGTTCGATCTTCCAAAATCTGATCCATCGCTCTCTTTTCTGCTCTACCCAAATCAGCGCCATATTCTATCAATAGTTTAATATTGCTTATATTAGGATCAAGGGAAACGTCGTTTAGTTCGTCAGTGTTTAGTGTTTGCAACAATGAATCTGAATTTAAGATTTTAAACAAAGCGTCATTTAAACCTTCAGGCTGGCGTCTAATTTCCATTATTAAAGCCCTGACAATTAAAGGATTTATATCATTTGGATGAATTAAATTATCAATTAGAGCCTCTTTAGCTGCTCCTGATATTTCATTGAATTTATCCCTTTCAATATTTTGATATAATATATTTGTAGTTAAAGCATATTGATTCGTCGCGACAGCTTCTTTTAGGGCCGCTGTAAATGCTGAGATTGTAAATCGGCTATTAAGAGAGTCTTTAAGTAACTCCATTAGACAAGGAATATCATTAAGATTGCCGTGATCAAACCAATCCTGCACCTGTACGTCTAAATTATATTTATGGCGCAGAGCGCCACCACTTGTGGTTTCATTTTCACATACAGATTGTGCAGGTAATGGGCCTTCATTAGCTTTGGTTAAGGGTGATTGTGTACACAGGCTCGCCACCACGAGTGCAGCACTTGTGAATGATTTTAATGTTACTGATTGCATTTTTTGACACCCCTTGTTTTACAGATAACATCAATACACTGCATTTAAAGAGTTCGTCAAATGATTATTATTTTTAAAACCAATCCGCAATGGCGCTTAAGACTTGGTTGATGGGGGGGCGGTCGTCGTTTTTGAGCTGGAAGTGGATGTGAGCTTGTTCATATAAAGGGCGGCGGGTGTTGAGTAATGTTTCGAGTTTTTCTTTGGGGGCATCCGCATAGAGCAGCGGGCGCGTTTTGGATCTTTGCACGCGCTCCCACAATGTTTCAAGATCCATATCCAGCCATATTGTTAAAGAATCGCGCTTTAGAATCTCCAGAGTTTTCGCATTGGTTACTGCGCCGCCACCGGTTGCGATGACGCATGGGCCTTTGCTTTTAAGCAGGTCGGCAATTGTTTTATGTTCCGAATCTCTGAATTTCGGTTCGCCGAACATATCGAAGATATCTGCGACGGGCATGCCCGCTTTAGTTTCAATCAGGCGATCCGTATCATAAAAGTCCAGCTCCAATTCGCGTGCAAGCATTGAGCCGATATGCGTCTTGCCCGCTCCCATCATACCAATCAGCACAATCGGTTTGGTGAGATTACGAGTAATATAATGGCTTTGTGTTTCGCTCATGGCTTAACCTAACGTGATTCTTTTGATTCGTTGTGAAAGTTTTTATATTTCACATTGCGTTTAGTAAAATCGGCTATTATCCTTTAAAACACTAATATAACTTACATTTTCCCTATATCAAGGAGTCGTCATGTCCAAACCTTTTCTGTATTTGCTCGCATTTTTTGGCGTTATGATCATTGGAGGGTTCATCTTTTTTGCAATTTCTTCCGATCAGATTGTACAAAATGAAGTGGTCATCGAAATGCCGAATGATCGTTTCGAATAAAAAATGCTATTTTTTTGTTATAAAATTATGCTTTTTATTCAAAACCTTAGTTTTTAAAAATAATATATGAAAAAACGTAAAAAGTTCTTGACGTAAGGCGCTTTTTTCCATTATGTAATAGTCAAGCGAGGCGAATAATTTGCTGAGCTTGCTCTTTAAGCCGTTTATAACTTCTGCGTGTTTTTCATGCATGTTTGTTAAATGTAATAAAATGCATGAACCCCATAGAGCTTAAAGTGTGTGGATGAACTTAAAAAAACGCCCTAAATAAAAACGGGCACAACGAAGTAAAGAAGGAGACTACCTCATGGCTAGACCAGGAAGACCAGCACTACCGAAACCAGATCTACATAATTCAGTAGAAGCGTTTTTGGACATGTTAACATCAGAGCGCGGCGCGGCGTATAATACTCGCCAAGCTTATTGGCGTGACCTTGCAGACGTAAGTTTGTATTTGCGCAAAAACCGCAACACAGATGTAAATGTTGCCAAGACAGATGATCTTAAAGATTATTTGAAAAACCTTAGCGAAAAAATTCACGTTAAAGGCCAAAACAAAAACAAGATTGCCGTGCGCACTGTTGCCCGTCGTTTGTCGGCTTTGCGTCAATATTACCGTTACCTTATATCACAAGGTGACCGTAGCGAAGATCCTACGACAACGATCGAAAGCCCGAAGCAAGTTCGTACTTTGCCAAAAACTTTGAGCGAAACGGAAGTTGCACAATTGATCAAGACGGCTGCAAAGCCTGGCACACCTGAGGCGATCCGCTTGGTTTGCTTGTTGGAAATGATCTATGCAACTGGTCTTCGTGTATCTGAGCTTGTAGGCTTGCCTATGTCAGCGATGAGCGAAGACAATGAGTTCGTAACGATTGAAGGTAAAGCAGGACGTGAGCGTATGGTGCCTTTGTCAGATGCAGCGAAAGTCGCGATGGGCAATTACATGAATGCACGTAAGCGCTTCATTGGTATCGAAGGATCAGCAACGCAAGAGCAATGGGTTTTCCCATCACGCACTTCAGACAGCGGTCACTTGACACGTCAACGTTTTGCACAATTGCTCAAAGACCTTGCACGTAATGCCGAAGTTGATGAAGACCGCGTTAGCCCGCACGTTTTACGTCACGCTTTTGCTACTCACCTTTTGTCACGCGGTGCGGATCTGCGCTCTGTACAAAAAATGCTTGGACATGCTGACATTGCAACAACGCAAATTTATACTCATCTTTTGGATGATGATAAAAAAGCGGCTGTCGATGTTCACCCATTGAACAAAAAAACAGGCACAAAAGGTTAATCTTTAACCTTACGTGACTAAAATAATTTAAATCAGGCGGATAGAGTTCATTGAACTTGTCCGCCTGATTTGCTATGAATGATGCTTATTCAAAAATATATGAGGATGCTTGCATTATGGCGCAGCTTGAATTTGAAAAGCCTATTCTGGAACTCGAAGCAAAGATATCTGAGCTACGGCACGTTTCTAGCGATAGCGAAGTGAATATCGCCGATGAGATCAAGCGCATGCAGGATAAAGCAAACAAGCTGCTGCAGAGCGCGTATGGCAAATTAAGTGCCGCGCAAAAGGTGCAAGTGGCACGCCATCAAGAGCGCCCACA
>JBBKXA010000025.1:0-20034 GCA_037969235.1 Bdellovibrionales bacterium
GAGCCGCGTTTGCCTTGCTCATCCCTTCTTTTATATGCGCAACAACCTTGCGACGAAATGATATTGGATATGTCATGCATAAGTATAACATATACGATTGTTAATTGGAATGACTATAGCATCGTATTTTACTTCTGAAAAATGGTCGCAAGCATGGGGAAATACTGCGGGCGTAGCAACACTAGCTACCGCCAATGGTATTAACATGGGTTTGTTAGTAAACCAATATGCAAGCATGATGGCTTCCTTTGGCGGCAATGATTTTATGACAGAGCTTGTGAAGCTCGGGGGGCTTTTTGCGGCCGCTTCAGCAATGAATGTTGGCACTAGCTTTTATGAAAGCCATGCAGCGCGTGGGCTTGCCACACATATTCGAGAAGGGTTTGCTAAAGCGACTCAAGCTGACCCAGAATTATCGCGCCACATATCAAAACAAATGGATGATATGAAAGACGAGATAAACGGCGATGAAAAAGTTACACTAGAACATTCTGAATGGGATGCTCCAGAAAACTATGCAAACGCTTTGGTGGTACGATCAGCTGTTACGCTTAATACTGTAGTTGCAATTGGCGCGGTCATGACTGCGCTTTATCAAAACGCTCTGCCTATTGAGGTTATTGATAATTTAGCAACTCAAATTAGTGATTTATTTCCTAATTCTAAAGTTAATTTATCGGTTGGCGATAAAGCAACTTTTTATGCCACGATTCCTATGGTTTTAGGCTATGGGTACGTTGCTCAAAAATTCGGTAAGCATTTTGGTGAATTAGCTGAGGCCAAACACGAAATCCATGAGAATGCAAAATCCCGCATTAAAAGAAAGCTGGTCAATGTTTTTGAGACTAAATATATGCGAGCCGATGACTTACCAGAACATGTTCAAGTGGCGGATGGAAAATGGAAAGAGTTTATAAATGCTCGCATCAAGCATCTGGCATTTATGGAAGGTAGTCGCTATGGCAATATGTGGCTGAGTTTTTTACCACCTGCATTGTTTTTGCAAGGACTGCCAACTGCTGGCGTTAGAAGCAGTATGGAAAATTTCTTCGCAACACAGGGTGCGTCCATGGCGCTTATGGATAAAATATCAGATATTGTAAATTTGTTGTCCTCAAGAGGTGATTTACGAGTACCCAAAAATCAAATTACAAATGCTGCTGATGATATTACAAAAGCGTGGCACAAAAAAATGATGGGACAATTGGGTAAAGATGAAGTTGCAGACACAAATGATTTTCGTGATGAGCCTGAGCTTTATGTGTTAACTGCGGATGATGCAAAAGCTTTGCAAGAAGAGTGGGGCTTAAGTGATGAAGACATGGAAATAATAGAGCAGAGGTTATTGGCACATAGTCGTAACCCGAAAGAACCGGATTACGACTACGATATCTATGGAATGAATACTGACTTTAGTTAGCTATTCGCAACTTGACATATTGCAAGAGTTTCTGTAGGGTAATATTTATTGTAATAATGAAAAGGATCACAGAATGAAAGCAACAGCAGAAGAACCTATCGCCAGACAATTTATGAATAAATTGCCCCGCTCTATCCCCATAGCTCAACATTTTGATGAATGTTGTAGCGTTGTTGATCGACAGCCAGATAACGTTTTTGTTTTGACATTTAAAGAAGAAGACTTGCCTAAGGTTGAGGAAATAGCAAGACAGCTTCAGCTCATATTAAATATTGAGCCAGAAGATACTGCGCCGACAGCATATGGCTGATGAGCATTTCCCCTAAACAAAACATGAGATTACCAGCGCCCAGCAAACATTAGTAGGCGAAGCACAAGAAGGTGATACGCTTGAAATAGTTACGACAGAATTAATAATAGAGACATAAAAAACCGCGTGATTTTCCTCAGCGCGGTTTTTCAAAACTTTTATCGTGACTTAATCACCCATTCGCAACTTTGCCCACTTCGGCGGCGAAGTCTTCTTCGGCTTTTTCTATGCCTTCACCGAGCTGTACGCGGGCGTAGCCTGTGAGCTTTATATCCGCTCCTGCTTCTTTGCCGGCATTTTCAACGACTTTGGCGATTGGTGTTTCACCGTCGATTACGAAGATTTGATCGACCAAACAGATTTCTTTGAAGAATTTGTTCATGCGGCCTGCAACCATTTTCTCGGCGATTTCTTGTGGTTTGCCTTCGGCTTTGGCTTGTTCGATCAGCACGTTTTTCTCACGCTCTGCGACTTCAGGATCGACAGATGAGCTGTCGAGGAATTGCGGGTTTGCGGCGGCTATGTGCATAGCCAATTGCTTGCCCAATGTTTGCAAGACATCCGCAGGTGCTGTGGATTCCAAACCTACGAGTACGCCAATTTTGCCTAAGCCATCGGCCAATGCGCCGTGAACGTAGCCTACGACTGCGCCTTTTGAAACTTCGAGGTTTTCAACGCGGCGGATTGCCATATGTTCACCGATTGTTGCGATTTTATCGGTCAACGCGTCTTCAATGGCTTTGCCGTTCAATTTACGGGCTTTGAGTTCGTCCACGTCTTTCGCGCCGAGTGCCGCTTCACCTATCGTTTTAACGAAAGCTTGGAAGTCTTGGTTACGGGCGACGAAATCGGTTTCGGAGTTTACTTCAACGATCACGCCTTTTGTGCCTTCGATGTTCACAACAACCAAGCCTTCGGCGGCGGTGCGTTCGGATTTTTTGGCGGCTTTGGCGAGACCTTTGGTGCGCAGCCAGTCGATTGCGGCATCCATGTCACCATTATTTTCGACCAATGCTTTTTTAGCATCCATCATTCCCGCGCCAGAAACTTCGCGGAGCTCTTTTACTTTTGCTGCTGTTACTTCAGACATATATTAGTTCCTTTTTAATTTAATTGAAAATATGCATACCGGCTTTCGCCGGTATGACGTTATTAATTATGATGCTCAACTAAGCAGATGCGGCCTTTTTAGGGCTATCGTCCGTAGCATCAGCTTTTGCTTCGTTTGCTGGCTCTTCCTTTTTAGGCTCGTCTTTTTTAGCGTCAGCATCTTTTGCTTCTTCTTTTTTCGCAGCAGGTTTTTTCTTTTCTGCGTCAAGTTTGGCTTTTTCACCCGGGGTCAAAGGCTCGTCTTTTTTCTTCATTTGCGCTTTGGGTGGAAGTTTTACATTTACTTCTTTCGATGCACCAATATCTTTACCAGATTTTGCGACTTCGGCTTGGAGGCCATCAATAACAGCGTCGGCGAATAGGTCGCAATATAGCTCAATTGCGCGTAAAGCATCGTCGTTACCGGGAATCACGTAGTCTACGCCATCAGGAACAGCGTTGCTGTCTACGATTGCGAAAACAGGAATGCCGAGTTTATTGGCTTCTTTAACAGCGATGTCTTCGGAATTTGTGTCGATGATAAACAAAGCATCGGGTCTACCGCCCATGTCTTTAATTCCGCCGATAGCCAATTGAAGCTTGTCATGTTCGCGGTTCATCATGAGGAGTTCTTTTTTGTTACGAAGAGCTTTTTGCTCTTCGCTGCCAAGAATGCCTTGAAGTTCGTGGAAACGGTTGATTGATTTTGACATGGTGTTCCAGTTGGTCATCATGCCACCGAGCCAACGATGATTCACGTAGTATTGACCGCAACGTTTGGCGCTTTCGGCGATTTTGCTTTGCGCTTGACGCTTTGTACCAACGAACAGCACACGACCGCCATTGGCTACGATATCACGCATAGCTTTAAGTGCTTCGTTTAACATCGGTGTGGTTTGTTGCAGATCAAGAATATGTACGTTATTGCGAACACCAAAGATATATTGGCGCATTTTTGGGTTCCAGCGACGTGTGTGGTGACCAAAGTGAACACCAGCTTCGAGCAATTGGCGCATTGTAAATTCAGGCATAGGCATAGTATTTTCTCCATTTTTAGGGCGAACAAAGCGGTGCTTTGCTGCGCGTCCAGTTTTAAACCTCTGCGAGCCTTGGCTTTTTTCAAAGCACTGGTTAAGGAACCCGCATGTGAATTTCACTCATTATTGAGCGATGTAGGGGTTTATACGTGCATTTTCGATAGAGTGCAAGGATTTTTCTTGCATAAGAAATGGAGGTTTCGTATATTTGGAAAAAATAAGTAAAAAAATATACAGGAGAGAATAAAATGGATATTTTTTATGAAGATAAAAGAGCAGGTTCGCTCGATATTACACAATATCGTATAAGTCGTGAATTTAGACGTATGTCAACTACACAGCTTAAACCTGCTTTAACTTTACGCGAACAATTCATCCGAGATGTAAGAAGATTATGCCCTGAGGCAACAGGTGTGATATTGCGAATAGAAGATAATTTTAATGATGATCGTGTGCGCTGGTCAGGCATACCAGTAATAGCAGAAAAGATGGATCTACTTGAGGATAATAATTTACCTAAGTTTCGGAATTATTTTTAACTACACCCGCGCGACGCGTTTTTTGTGTTTGCGGTCGGGGAGTGGGTCGCCCCAGCGTAGGGAATTTACAAGATAGGTTGGCTTGACCTTATTATATTGATTGGTCAACAATGTAAGTGCTTTGTTGACCGAAGCGGGGGTTGAGGCGTTTGTGAAGGCTGTTTCATGGATGCCTGTTTTCACGAGGCATGTATCAATATTCACGAGTTGCCCGCCCAAAATGTCGTGCGCGAGTGCGTCACCAATCACGATGGTGTGGCCGGGATAGATTTCTTTTTCTTGTAGTATCTTTATGCAATGCTTAAAAATAGGTTGGTGCGGTTTGCCGATATAATGCACGACGCCGCCGAAATCATGATAACGGCGTGCCAAGGTGCCCGGCCCCATAATATTGAGATTGCCCATGATCCCACGGCTATCGGGATTCGCGCAAAGTGCGAGCAGGCGTTTACGCGCGGCGGTTTTGAGGATGGGTTCGTAATCTTCGAGTGTTTTTTCGGGGCTGTCTGCACCGCTGATGATTAGGAAGGTGGCTTCGGCAGGATCGTCGACGACTTCGACATCAAGACCATCAACAATGGAGCGGTCACCGCCGCGGCTGATGACGTAGACTTTCTTGCCTAAGCCTTTGAAGAAGCCTTCGCTTTGATTGTTTATGCCCTGCCATGTCATTTCGCCTGATGTGACGATTTGGTCATAGAGGCTGGGGCCTATGCCGATTTTTTTGAGGCGCTCTTTGTTCACATCTGCGCGTTTACCGGAGTTGGAGAGGATGATGATGTGTTTCTTGCGGGCTTTAAGCTCCTTCAGGCACTCAACGACACCAGGATATGGTTTGTGTCCGTCATGCAGCACGCCCCATTGGTCGATGATAAAACCCATATAGCTATCGGAAATGGCGGAAATGCCCGAGCAGAACTTTGTTTGTATTAATGTTTCCATGGTATCCTTTGAATATTTTTAAGATGCACGTGTTGTGTGCAACGAACAAGTATAGGCCGAAAAGTTCGAAAGAACCGTTAACATGTGAATTATCATATGCGATTATAATTAAAGATCAAGTTTTATCCACAGGATTAGGTGTGTGAAGATTTAATAACGCTCTCACGGTTAGATGCACGGGCGAGCGTGCTGTATAATTTCGCAGGATCGGATGAGGCAATGGTCATGAGCAAGAGGCTGCTCTCGTCATGTTTTTGCGCTTGGGTATAGAGGTCTTCGAATTGGCGGATATAGCGCATCGTGTAGGTACGAAAATCGTTATCAGCCGCGATTTTTTCCGATAGTTTTTTGATGAAGTTTTTGTTGTTTAATTTATTGAGATATTCAATAAACACTAGACTTTCACCGCCTTGAAATGATTTCCACATTTTTTCGGATATTTTACCGCCATTGGCGCGTGTAATATCTACGGAGATTGAGCATAGGCTTTCAATGATAAATTTTGCGGCCGTGGTGAAGCCTTCGCGCTGGAGACTTTGGCTGCGTTTATTGATTTTGCTTAGGGTTTGCGCGGCTTTTTTGGATGCATCGACCATGGCGCGGGTTTGACCAGTAAAAACCTGATCTACATCCTTTGCTGTGTCATAGAGCGCTTCTTTCATTGTGTTAACGGAAAAGGTTAGATCTCCCGTTTTTTCTTGAAGCGCGGCTACGCGTTTTTCCAATGCGCTATCGATGGCTTTTAACTTTTCAAATGCAGCTTGTGCGGCTTCGTTTATTTCTTGGCAATAGGCTGCGCTGCGTTCACCGATGGCGTCTATATCAGTAGGAGAGATTGAAGGTTTTGCGCGAGGAAGCTTGGAGGGATTTATGTGTTGATTAATAATGGTAGTTGGCGATTTTGAGGATTGGAATGCTTGTAGTGCAAGCCATAGCAATGCGATCGGCGCGAGAACTCCCGTTAGCATTAGGCCGAGCGCGGGCGGGGTAAAAATGAGGGCGTCCCATGCGTTTGCGATATAGCCAATTGCAAGCGACAGCCAGAAAAATGTTCCTAGCCCCGCAGCAATGAGCGCGATGTTGGGTTTGTTTGGTGTATTTTTATTTTGAATAGTGGGGCTGTTAGAATTGGCGGTTTCAAAAGGGAAGTCCCAATCTTCTTGAGCGTAATCATCGAATTTTTGGCGAGGCTTTGGGTGGTTGCTGTGGGTTTGGGTGCGCATCCGCTCTAATTTTTGAGCACGGGCATTGGATTTTAGCGATTTTTCATCGATCATACGCAATGATATGCGGTCACTCATGGCCGTTTTCCCCTTAAACCTGCATATTTACATGTTTTGAATTGAAAGCTTACAAAGCCACAATCTCACATTTTTTTCAAGGCTGTTTTTAAGAAGATTTTTCAGCTTTCATTTGCGTTACGTATGTTTTTAAATCGCGTTTGATTTCGGGGGCAAACATATATAGGGCGATAATATTGCCGAAAGCCATTGATAAGAATAGCGCATCGCTTAATTCAATTACGTTTTTCAATTGGGCTGAGCAGCCGATTACGATAAATACGAGGAAGATAATTTTATAGAGCATAGGCACCCAAGATTTTTTTCCGAGCAAATGCATCATGCCGATCTCACCGTAATAATACCATGTGATGAGTGTGGAATAAGCAAAAAGGAATACTGCGAGCGCAAGAACGTAAGACAGCCATTGACCGCCCTCTTCCATTGCTTTCGAGGTTAATTCTACGCCGCTTATGCCTGTGTTGCCTTCGTAAACGCCTGTCACGACGATGAGCATCGCGGTGATAAAACACACCACGATTGTATCGGCGAACGGACCAATCATGCCCACAAACCCTTGGCGTACGGGGTAGTTTGTTCTGGCTGTGCTTTGGACGATAGCGGCGGAGCCGAGGCCGGATTCATTGGAGAATGAGGCGCGCTTAATCCCTTGAAGCATTGCACCGATAAAGCCGCCGATACCGGCTTCGGGGGTGAAGGCTTCGGTGAAAATGGTGGTGAATGCGCTGGGGATATTTTGCCAATGCATGAGGATAACAACAAGCGCCGCTCCTAAATATACAACGGCCATAGCTGGTACAAGTTTCGACGCCACGCGACCGATAGATTGAATGCCGCCGAGGATAACCGCGCCAACCAGTATGGCAAGGATTATACCGAAGAGCCATCCTTTATCCGCGAAAAAGCTGGCATCGCCGCCTGTGATGCGGATGACTTGCTCCATAGACTGGTTGGCTTGGAACATGTTGCCGCCGCCCAGCGATCCTGCTATGCAGCTGAGGGAGAAAATCGCGGCGAGGATTGCGCCGACATATGGGATTTTGTAATTTTTAAAGGCGTCTTGGATGTAATACATTGGCCCGCCAGCAAAGCCTTGCTTAGAAAATGGTGCGTCTTCGCCCTCTTCAGGTTCCACGCGGTATTTCACGCCGATCATGACTTCGGCGAATTTGGTGGACATGCCGAGAAAGCCCATCATCATCATCCAGAATACTGCGCCCGGCCCGCCGAGTGATACGGCTACGGCTACGCCTGCGATATTGCCGAGGCCGACTGTGCCAGAAAGGGAGGCGGCGAGAGATTGGAAGTTGCTTAGCTCACCTTTGGCTTCAGGCTCTTCGTGTTTGCCACGGAGCACGTCTATGGCGTGACCGAAAAAGCGAAGATTGATAAAGCCGAGATAGAGGGTGAAAAATATTGAGCATAGGCCAATCCATATCAGAATAATGGGGATTGTGAATGTTTCCGTGGCTAACCCCTGCCCGACTTCGACTGGTATGCCATAGAAAATTGTATCGTTCGCCAAACAAGCCAACGAAGCAAAGCCGCAATCGATGGTATTATCAAGACCACCCTGCCCGCAGGAATCAGAGAGTTGAAGAAGTGCGTCTTGGGCTTGGGGAAAACATTTTTCGAGCATGAACATGAGCCTTCGTTTCTTGTAAAATTAGAATAAGGCTTACACACATTCAGATTCGTAGCTATTAAATATCGGAATTTATTCACAGGACTTGAGCAAGTTTTAACATAGTGGACATTGAAAAAACGCGGGGGCGTTTAGTGCGCAAATTGCTCCTTTGGCTATTTTCTTATGATTAAAGCTTAAGTTCCTGGCTCTTTGACATCGGGATTAATATCATCTTCATTTGCATCGAAAGACGCGAAGCAACGGAGATCGTTAAAATCAACGCCTTCAATTTCCTCTATAGGTACGCCTGCGATTCTTGAAAATTCTTTTAAAAAGTCACTTTTCTCTTCCTCTGTCATAGTCGGAAGCTCCATCGTAATTATAATTCTTAATTTCTTGTCGCTCATAGCTTTCTCCTTTTTAAATAAACAAAGTTAAATACACAAATTAACCGCCCGCACACATTGGGCGTGACACGGGGTGGCCGGGGTATACGGTGGAGGCCCATTGACGGACTTCGTTTTGGTTCATGGCGCTGGCTTGGGTGATGCGTGAAGCGTAGCGGGAGCAGAAAACATCGGGGCGCATGGCGGCGACATCGTTTGAAATTTTGTTAGCGAAGCCTGTGCGGAGTGTGTTGAGTTGCGCTTCGGCTTTACCGCCGCCATTTTTGGCGAAATACGCCATTAAAATGCTCTCATATTTTTCGAAAAGCTTGGAATGGCGTGCGGTGATTTTGCGATATTCAGAGTAAAGATTTAAACCTTCGCGCGCGCCCATGTGCTGGCAATTCAGGCCAATGACCATCAGTTCGCTGTGAATACGGATGCCTTGTTCGGCTTCGATTTCGGCTTTTGAATAGCATCCTGCGGCTTGAGCGGATGATGCGGAGATCATAATCATTGCGCAAAGTGTTATTACAAGTCTTGAAGCCATGATTTTTCCTTATTTCACGTTGATACGCATTATATATAGGAAGGCTGATCAATATGTCCAGCTTTTTAGTTGCGCCCTGCCCCTGTTTTGTGGTTTAAAACCGTATGAGCCAAAACGCGCAGAAAAAACTGTTTATCAAAACTTGGGGTTGTCAGATGAATGTCTATGACAGCAACCGCATGGCGGATATTTTGCGTCCGTTGGGGTATGCCCTCAGCGATAGCGCGGAAGATGCCGATATGGTGATTTTGAATACGTGCCATATTCGCGAAAAGGCGACGGATAAAGTGTTTTCGGATCTTGGGCGTTTGCGTCCGCTTAAGGAAGCCAAAGAAGCCAAAGGCGAGAAGATGTTGATGGCGGTGGCGGGATGCGTTGCACAAGCCGAGGGCGATTTTATATTAGAGCGTGCGCCGTATGTGGATATGGTTTTCGGTCCGCAGGTTTATCATGAATTGCCAGAGATGGTTTTAAAAGCCAATGGCAATGAGCGCGTGGTCAATACTGAATTTCCCGGCGATAACAAATTTGACAAATTACCAGAAGAACAGAAAAACAGCGGGGTATCTGCATTTTTATCCATTCAAGAAGGATGCGATAAATTTTGCACGTTTTGTGTTGTGCCTTATACGCGCGGAAGTGAGTATTCGCGCACCGTGCAGGAAATATTAGATGAGGCTAAACGCCTTGTTGATGGCGGGGCATTGGAAATTATTGTGCTGGGGCAGAATGTGAACGCTTTTCATGGTGTTGGCCCCGATGGCAGTGTTTGGGGCTTGGCGCAATTATTACGCGCGATTAACGAGATTCATGGCGTTGAGCGCATTCGTTATACGACTTCGCATCCGCGTGATATGGATGATGATTTGATTGCTGCACACGGGGAGTTGGATAAGCTTATGCCCTTCCTGCATTTGCCAGTGCAGAGCGGATCGGATAAAATTTTGAAGGCCATGAACCGCAAGCATAATCGCGATTTATATTTTGATGTGATTGATCGCTTGCGCGTGGCGCGGAGTGATCTTACGTTTTCATCCGATTTTATTGTGGGCTTTCCTGGTGAGAGCGAAGAAGACTTTGAAGAAACCATGGATATGGTGCGCCGTGTGGGGTTTGTGTCTTGTTACAGCTTTAAATTTAGCGCACGTCCCGGGACTCCAGCGGCGAATATGCAGAATTTGGTGCGTGATGATATTGCCAGTGATCGTTTGAAGCGCTTGCAGGCTTTGCTTAATGAGCAACAGATTGCGTTTAATAAAAAATCGGTGGGGCTTACCCTGCCTGTTTTATTTGATCGCAAGGGCAAGCGCGAAGGGCAATTGGTTGGGCGTTCTCCGTTTAGTCAATCCGTGTTTGTTGAGGGCAATGCGCGGTTGATGAATACGATTGCGGATGTGGAGATCACCGACGGGTATGATAATTCGCTCACGGGGAATATCGTGACGGGCGAGAGTGTGTTGACGAATAAGGGTTAGCGCTTTTATCTTGACATATATTTCACAACGCTATAAGCCTTTCAATACAGGGAAATAATACTTAAAAAAGAATTCAGAATGCGAAGAAGTGCAAACAAAAATAAGCGCATTGAGCGTCAAAGCGACAGGAATGGCGCAAGTCAATCGACTTTATGCAGATATGATCTCTACCTCGTTTTTCAAAATGTTGGAGGAGGGAATTCTGGAGGAATTGCACTTGCATCCACCATTGTTCGTACAGACGCAAGAAGAAAAAATGGTAAAATTGCAACTTTTTCTCATAAGACATCTGGTATCCACACAATAGAGTTTAACAGAAAATCTATTGATAATAGTAACGCTTTCGAATTAAGGATTAGGCTTTTACAAGCAGCGTTTGATTTTAATAGGAAAACAGTAGAATTGCAACCGAATGAGCATGGCCAAGAGGTGCCCGTCGTTCGAGAACATAAGGGAAAAATTGGTGGTAAGGATGTCGTAAAGATATATACGGCAGACCCTTTGTTTATTGATATAGCCCAAGGGTCCGGCGCGAGTTTTAAAGCAACGAATGCCGTTCAAATGTTTAATGATATCACGCAAGCTACAAAGATCGAAGTTGTTCCTGCTCAACGCTTTACGGAGGATGACAAATTATACTTGCAAGTAAGCCAAGCTTTTTTAGCAGCACATGAAAGAAGTGAAAAAACGAGTGGGCGCAGCAGAAGAGTAAGCGCTGATGATCTTGCCAAGTTAGGCATGGATGTCAACGATTTTGATAGATAATATAAGACCAACCAATACAACAACGAACAGGGAATAAACTATGGGCAATAAAAATAGTGTGACAAGTAAACGAGATCGCAGAAGAGAGGGCAAAACGATATCAGGAACAGCTTTGGAGTTTCAAGCACAAGCTGGAAATACTCAAGGTCAAAAGCCACGAGGATTACAGACTGCTGATTATTATCAAATGGTAGCAGAAAAAGCCCCGAATGAGTTTATTGTTAATAGTCGAAAGCCTATAAAACCCCGGACAAAAGGGCAAGATAATGCTTTCAGGATGCTCAATGAAGATTATGATCTATCTTTTCTAACTGGCCCTGCAGGGTCAGGGAAAACAATAGCGGCTATGGCTAAAGCTGTTGAATCATTAAATACTTACCGTGCCGATATAAATGATATGACAGGATATTCAGCCATTCATCGCATTTTACTTGCGAAGCCCCCTGTCTCAATGAATGGGCATTCTAATGGTTTCATAAAAGGCGGACAGAAAGAAAAGGAAGAGCCTTGGGTTCAGGCGATGTTAAATGAGCTTAAAGATTTAATGGGCGATGAATACGGCCCAGCCATGAAGGATGGGCGCATTCAGATTGTTTCGTTTGAATATCTTCGTGGACTCAACTATCCAAATTCTTTTTTGGTGCTAGACGAGGCACAAAATGCACACAGAAAAGATTTTTATGCTGTTACTTCGAGAGTTGCCATGTATTCAAAAATGATCATATTGGGTGACCTTAACCCTCTGCAATGTGATTTACCTAATGTTTCCGATTCTGGGTTTCACCGTTTTATATCGGCCATGGAGCAGAATGATATGGAAAATATAGGGGTCGCTCATCTTTCCAACGATGATATTGTTAGATGCCCCCTAGTTAAGCGAATAATAAGTAATACGGAAAAGTTTGAAGCCGCTCACGCTAACAAGCCATTCCCTTCTCACCCTGTGCTAGAAAATGGCGCTCCTAAAGGTGCCCGCTTTGATTATTTAGAAGATGCGGCGCATCGCCCTGCTAATGATTACCATTAAAAGGCTAAAGCATTAATAGCTTCGTGATGGATTATCCTTTATAATGAATATAGACGTTTCACTATTTTCATGAGGATCATTTGGGCAAAGCCGCCAATACTACCAGTGTTCTTGAGTTTCGGAAAAATGCTCTGCTTCCCATTTTGTTCGGGGAGCATAATTCGCATTTGCAGCATCTTGAAAAAAAACTGGGCATTGATATTTCTTCGCGCGGGAATCAGATTACGCTTGCGGGTGACAAAACCAGTGTAAAGACGGCGGAGAATATTTTATATTCGCTGTGGGATGCCATTCAAAGCAAGCGCGATGTTGGTATCGCCGAAATTGACGCCGAATTACGTTTTCAAAAAGACAGTGACGATAACACCCGCCTTGGGAAAATGGCGGGCAAGCTTGGCCATAAATCAAAGGACAAACCCTCTATGCATGATGAATCTCTGGTGATTAAGACGAAGAAAAAAACCATTATTCCGCGCTCGCCCAATCAGGGTGTTTATATCAAGGCTATTCAAGATCATGAAATGGTGTTTGGGCTTGGCCCTGCGGGTACGGGTAAGACTTATCTGGCTGTGGCTATGGCTGTGGAGCAGTTTTTGAACGGTACAGTTGAGCGGCTGATTTTCTGTCGCCCTGCCGTGGAAGCGGGAGAACGCCTTGGGTTTTTGCCCGGTGATATGAAAGAAAAGGTCGATCCATATTTGCGTCCGATTTATGACGCGATGCACGACATGATGCCGTGGGATATGATCGAGAAAAAGATGGATCTGGGCGAGATTGAGGTTGCGCCGCTTGCATTTATGCGGGGGCGGACATTATCGAATGCTTTCGTGATTTTGGATGAGGCGCAGAATACTACGACCGCGCAAATGAAAATGTTACTGACGCGTATTGGTGAGCGTTCGCGGATGGTGATTAATGGCGACCTCACACAGACGGATTTACCAATTGGCGTTAAATCAGGCTTGCGCGATGCGTATGAAACGTTGGATGGTATTGATGATATTGCGTTTGTGCACTTCAAAAAGGAAGATGTGATACGTCATCATTTGGTGAGTAAAATTGTTAATGCTTATGAATCGAAATAATGTCATCTAAAGCTGTTAAAAAGAAAATCCATCTGAATATTGATATTGCCTATGAGTGCGAGGATTGGCGCGTGGCTATTCCTGATGCGAATGCGATTGTGGCGGATGTGGCGCTGCACACGTTAAATGGTGCGGGCTTTGAGGGCGATGATGCGGAGTTGAGCTTTGTGCTGGCGGATAATGATTTCGTGCAGGCGTTGAATAAAACTTATCGTGATCAGGATAAACCCACGAATGTGCTATCTTTCCCGCAGGATGATGGGTATATGTTGGGGGATGTTATTTTGGCTTTTGAGACGTTGGCGAGTGAAGCTGAAGATCAAAGTAAAGCTTTAACAGATCACTTTAAGCATTTGATATGTCATGGTGTTTTGCATTTGCTTGGTTTTGATCATATCGAAGATGTTGAAGCCGAAGAGATGGAATCCTTAGAAGTGAAGATACTTCACGCTTTAGATGTGAAAAATCCTTACACACACGGCGAATCCGTGGCATAGTACTCATTAATTTTAACGAAAAAAGAATTTACGCCCTGTCCCAAGCCCCCACCAATGCAGATAACACCAGTATAAAGAGCGGTTTTTTAGCGCGCCTTATGGTGATGCTTGGCTTGGCGAAAGCGCAGGAAAAAAATGAAGAGGCGCTGCGGGAGGCGATTGAGGAATATATCGTTGAGCCAGAGAGCTTCAACGGTGATTCTATATCTACGCATGAGCGAGTTTTGCTGTCCAATATCTTAAATTTGCGCGATATCAGTGTGGCGAATGTGATGATTCCGCGCGCGGATATTGTTGCGATTGATGTGAATAGCAGCAAAAAAGATTTGCTTAAATTGTTATCGGAGCATCGCTACAGCCGTTTTCCGGTGTTTCACGACACGCTTGACGAGGTCGTTGGCACGATACATATCAAAGATATTGTTGCGACTTTGGCGAAGGGAGAGAAGTTAAGCATTAAAGAGATTATTACTGAAATTCCGATTGTTTCTCCGTCTATGCCCATTTTGGATCTCGTACTGAAAATGCGTCAAACGCGGCGGCATGTGGCTTTGGTTGTAGATGAATTCGGTGGGATTGATGGGCTGATTACTATCGGGGATGTGATTGAGACGATCATCGGCGAAGTGGATGACGAGCATGATATTGAATGCGAGCCGCAAATTAAAAGTAACAAAGATGGTTCCCTCACGAGTGACGCGCGGGTTTACTTAACCGATTTTGAAGATCATGTTGGTAAATTTTTAAATGATGAAGAACGCGGAGAAAGCGACACGCTTGGCGGGTTGGTTTTTGATCTAGCTGGACATGTGCCCGTGCGCGGGGAAGTGATTACGCATCCGACAGGTATGGTTTTTGAAATTCTCGATGCCGATCCACGGCGGGTTAAGAGCCTAAAAATCACGAATATTCCAGAGTCTAGCGATAGTGCGAATGGGGAATAATGCCCTCTTACCGTAATCTAAAAGGCAATCCAATAGCAGGGGATTGCTTCGTCTTAGACTTGGCTCGCAATGACGAGGGATTTTGTTTGATTTGCTTAGCGGTATGATCTGGTTTATACAGCGTCTTATGATTTCTATTTTTCGTCATCGTATATTTTCTTTGTTGCTTGTCTTTGCAGCAGGGGCGCTTGCCTCACTCTCTATGGCGCCGCTTAATTTGTGGCCGGTTTTATTTGTAGCTATCCCTGTTTTATATGCTTGCGTATTTCATGCCCCCTCCCCTTTGCGTGCGGGGCTTTATGGCTGGCTGTTTGGATTTGGATATTTCATGTTTAGCCTTTCGTGGATTGGCAATGCGCTGTTGGTTGAGGGGAATGATTTCAAATGGGCTTGGCCTTTGGCGGTGGCAGGATTGCCGTTTGGCATTGCTTTTTTCTGGGGCATTGCGATGGGCGTCAGCAAGAAGTTTTTGCGCCTTGATACATTTATAGGGTGGATCGGGTTTGTATGTGTTTTTGCGGTGTTCGAATGGTTGCGCGGGCATTTATTTACAGGCTTCCCTTGGAATTTATTTGGCTACACTTGGGCAGATACGCCCGCGATGTTTGGTGTGTTGCAATTGAGTGATGTTTATATTTTGACATGGCTTACGATAATGTGGGCAAGCGTGCCAGCGTGTTTTTTATGCGGGGATAAGGCGAAGGCTGGTTTTAAGCGTGTGGCCTTTGCGGCGGCGCTTTTTATTGTGTGTGTCGGGTATGGCGTGATGACCGCACGCGATGTGCAATATCACGATACTGTGAATGTGCGCATAGTACAGCCAAATATCGACCAGGCAGATAAATGGGAAAGAACGTTAATGTGGGAGCATTTTACGCGCCATGTTGATCTATCACGTAATCTTAGCAATATTGATAAGCCTACGATTATTGTTTGGCCAGAAACTGCGGTGAGTTTTCATGTTTTGAACTATCCCGAAGCAATGTCGGATATCGTAAGTATGTTGCAAGAATATCCAGAAGGGAGTGTTTTGATTACAGGAATACTGCGCCGTGATATGGACAATGAAACCTATGGCAATTCTATTGTCATGTTTGAACAAAGCGGCGCAACCAGTAATGTGTATGATAAGCATCATCTTGTGCCATTTGGGGAATATATTCCGTTTCAACGCTATATTCCACTCGCTCCCGTGGCGGGATTTAGTGGGTTCAAGGCGGGTGATGGGCTGAAAAGCATGTCAACGCCAATGGGGCTTAATTACAGCCCGTTGGTGTGTTACGAGATATTATTTCCAGGACAAAGCGTGGGGCACAATCAGCCAGTCGATTTTATTGTGAACGCCACCAATGATGCATGGTACGGCGATAGCGCGGGGCCGCGTCAGCATTTAGTGATTTCACAATATCGCGCCATTGAAAATGGTGTGCCAGTTATTCGCGCCGCTAACACTGGAGTTTCCGCGTTGATTGCCCCTAATGGACATATCGCTGGAGCGAGCGAGATTTTTGAGCAAACGGCGTATAATATTAATTTACCTAAAGTTTTTACACAGCCTGAATTTTTAATAGAATATAAAAATTATTTTAGCCCTCTATTCTTGTTTGGCTCTATGTTTTCAGCAATATTTATAAGTTTTTTGACAAGGAAAAAGCAGACCTTATACTAAAGGCTACTTGCATACCCATGTAATCAGCCTTATTTTTGGTTCACTAGCTTAATTGTAACAACGCATTAATTCTAAGATATTCACTACGGATACCTAATATTTAAGGATATTAATCCATGACCAGTAACAAAACCAAAGGCACACCCAATGAAATGGATGTTCATGTTGGGCAACGTTTGAAAGTGCGCCGATCGTTGCTTGGTTTAAGTCAAGAGCAATTGGCCAACGCGGTTAACCTTACATTTCAACAAATCCAAAAATACGAGCGCGGAGCGAATCGCATTAGCGCGGGTAGGCTTTTTGATTTCAGTAAAATTCTTGATGTGCCAATTGGGTATTTTTTTGATCAATATGGATTTAGCTCCACAAATGCAAATTTAGTAAGTGGTTTATCCGATAATGAGCAAGATGATTTCCAAAGCGAAGACGCCAATATCATGGACAGTAAAGAAACGCTTGAAGTTCTTCGCGCTTATTATTCAGTCAAAGATCCTGTCGAGCGGAAAAACTTGCTTAAACTTATTAAGTCTATGGCGAGCAAACTTTAAGCTGTTTTGCGGTTGCATCTGATCTTTTGAGGTATTAATCTGGATTCTTTAAGCTTAATTAGATTGAAGTGGATAATATTATGCAAGATAGCGCGGTAAAAATTATGAATGATCCTTCCCCGAAAGCCCATTTGGAACTTAAAGATTATATTTTTACCAGTGAGTCTGTGTCCGAAGGGCATCCAGATAAAATATGTGACCGCATATCGGACGCGGTGCTGGATTTGTTTTTATCCGCTGATCCTCAGGCGCGGGTAGCGTGTGAAACACTGGTGACGACCGATCGCGTTGTTTTGGCGGGGGAAGTTCGTGGGCCGGAAAGCATCACGAAGGCGAAAATCGAAGATGCTGCGCGCGCGGCTATTAAAGATATTGGGTATGAGCAAGAGGGTTTTCATTGGAAAACTGCGGATGTTGAAGTTTTATTGCATCAACAATCCGTAGATATTGCCCAAGGTGTGGATGAAGGCACAGGCGTTGACACCAACGAGGGCGCGGGAGATCAGGGGATTATGTTTGGCTATGCCTGCCGCGAGACTGATGTGCTTATGCCTGCTGCGATTTATTATTCACATGAGATTTTGCGCGGTTTGGCCGATGCTCGTAAGAATGGCGATTTAAAGGGCAAGATTGAGCCTGATGCAAAGTCGCAAGTGACTTTGGAGTATCGCGATGATCGCCCTGTTCGTGCAACTTCGGTTGTCGTTTCAACGCAACATGCGGATGGTTTGAGCCAAGCAGATGTGCGTGAAATGGTGCGTCCTTATGTTGAGCGTGTGCTGCCTGAAGGCTTTATGCCGCCAGAAGATGAGTTTTACGTCAATCCTACGGGACGATTTGTGATTGGCGGGCCTGTTGGCGATGCTGGTTTGACGGGGCGTAAGATTATTGTTGATACATATGGCGGCGCCGCACCGCATGGTGGTGGCGCGTTTTCTGGTAAAGACCCGACAAAGGTTGATCGTTCTGCGGCCTATGCTGCGCGCTATTTGGCGAAGAATGTTGTGGCGGCGGGATATGCGGAAGGTTGTACAATTCAACTGGCCTATGCGATTGGTGTTTCAAAACCGCTTGGTTTTTACGTGAATACGCACGGTACGGGCACGGTACCAGAGAGCGAGATTATTAAGGCGCTTAGTAAATTGGTTGATTTAAGCCCGCGTGGCATTCGTGAGCATTTACAAATGAACCGTCCCATTTATGCGCGCACTGCGGCGTATGGGCATTTTGGTCGTACACCTGATGCTGATGGTGGTTTCTCTTGGGAGAAAACGGATTTGGTTGATGCCTTGCAAAAGGCGTTAGGCTAGCATTGTTCGCTATGCGGTTTTAAAACATATCTGGTTTGTTTTCAGAAGTGTAACCTGTCGTGACACGTTGATGCGGAATTGTCAGCGGATCATAGATACTGTTTACCATTTTTGAAACATCTGTCGGTGATAAAGATTTTTGAATTACGGCTTGATTTATTGCATCTATTGTTTTACTGGCGAAGTGTAAATATGCGGCATCATCATTTATCGCTGGAATTTGGCTTATTCGATTAAAGACGCACACAAATTTACAGATTGGGCTTTTTAGCCAATCCATATTCGGCACTTCGGCAAGCTTTTCAGGTGAAGAAAAAACGTTTTGCACTGCGCGAAGGTTTAATTGAATGCCTTGAATAACCTTATTGTTTTGAATGTCCACCTTACATGACATGCCCGATGTATTACTCGAAATGAAAGTTTCTGATTTGTCTTTGTAATGATCTCTGTAGGCTTCCATATTACGCAAGACATCATCTATTTTCTTCGCCAATAGCTCTGGTTTAATTGGCTGTTCATAAACTTTCGTTGGAGATGTAGGTTGCATTTCATATCCTTTTAATGTGTTTTAGCCTAAGTATTTATATATCACGCGATAAAAACAGACACAAGAATTATGACAGACACAGTAAGGCAAAAAGAAAAAAGAGTATTCGGGCGCAAAACGGGGCGGCCTTTGAATGCTTCGCGCAAGGCGGTTATGGAGGATTTATATCCTGCGCTTTGTATTGATGATGATCTGTTGAAGGAAGATGGCACGCTTGCGCCCTCCTCTCTTTTTGATGTGCCATTTAAAGAGTGCTGGTTTGAGGTTGGGTTTGGTGCGGGGGAGCATTTGAGTGCTTTGATGCGTGAGAATCCAGATAATGCCTATATTGGAGCGGAGCCTTTTGTGAATGGAATGGCAGCGTTTTTGAAGGATATTGCGGATGATCCGCATGATCGTATCGCCGTGCATATGGATGATGCGATGATGGTGGCTAACTCGCTCGGCGATAATTGTTTGGATGGGATGTACATTTTGAATCCCGATCCGTGGCATAAAACGCGACATCATAAACGGCGGATTGTGAACCGTGATAATCTGGACGCTTTTGCTCGGATTTTAAAGCCTAACACGCTGCTGATTTTATCCACCGATGTGCCTTATCTGGCTGAATGGATGATCACGGAAGTGATGGTACATGGTGGATTTGAGTGGGAGGCGAGTTGCGCCAGTGATTGGCAAGTTCCGCCAGAGGATTGGATTCCTACGGTGTATGAGAAAAAAGGTGCGAAAGGCGCGACGAAGATGGTGTATTTGTTTTTTAGAAAAACGGATTGTCAATATCAAGGTTGAGCCTTGGAAAATTTTCTTTGAGTTCTTGCGCAACACGGTCGCAATCATATTCTCTATTCGGGTTGTAAGCGTTGTTTGTTTTAAGCTCTTCGCTTAAGCCCGCAATTGCGAAAGCATAACATATTTGAAGTTCATTATTTTTACGCTCAAGAGCTTCCAAGTAATTTTCGAAAA
>JBBKXA010000026.1:0-4560 GCA_037969235.1 Bdellovibrionales bacterium
TTTTTCACAATTTGATAAGGCCGTTTGGGTGGATTTGGCTTACACCGGCGGCAACGAGGTGTGGCACCGTAATGGCACAGACTTATCGTCAGGCACGTGGGTGTCCATTGTTGATTTAAACAACATTGAGAACGTGGTCGGTAGCGCTTTTAATGATGAACTATACGGCGATGCCAATGACAATATTCTTTATGGCGGCGCAGGCAATGATAAACTATACGGTGGTGATGGCGCAGATCATCTCGTATTCAGTCTGAGTGACATTGCCCATGGCATTGATAAAATCCAGGATTTTGATATAGCTGAAGGTGATGCGATTGATCTCTCTGGTCTGCTCAGTGCCTATGATCCCATTGATGATTTGATTACTGATTTTGTGCAAATCACCGATAACGGCGTGGATAGTTTTGTTAGTGTTGATAGCATGGGTAACAATAATTTTACTCAAATTGCTGTCCTTACGGGTGTTACAGGGTTAACCGATGAAGCCTTACTAACAGAGAATGGCAATATAATCGTTTGATGGGAAATATTAATGTATTTGCTCGGGTCTTGTCAGACTAAAATGCACAATTTCAAAGTTAGCCTGACGCACATCCCTACCCTACGCAAACTTTCTGCCACTGGATTAGCGCGGCATTTCTCAAATTCTTAAATTGTGTTCTGCTTTCGATGTGGCGTTGGTGATTAAAATGATTCAGGAATATCGAATGTATTGAGGTGAATTTTTGCAACGATCCCATAGATGGGGTGTGAAGCGCAATGGAACAAAAAGTCGGGTTTAGGATTTAAGCAGCCAACACTTCTTGCTCATGCGGATCTCGCAAAGGCCTAAGAGTTCCACTTGGCGGAAGGCCTTCGGGACGGAAGGAATGTCGCCCAAGAAAATTGCAGTGGCTATGTCCCAATGGAGATAGACGCGCCTTGTCTTCTGCCAAAATCGGAAACCCTTCAGCTTCAAGCTGATCCAGTGCAGCCTGCATATAAATGGTATTCCAGAGCACAAGAGCATTGACGACAAGACCGAGGGCGCCGAGCTGTTCTTCCTGACCTTCATGGTAGCTTTGGCGTAGCTCTCCCTTTTTACCGTGATATATTTCTCGCGCAAGACTATGTCGACCTTCGCCACGATTGAGCTGGGTCAGAATGCGCCGACGGTAATTTTCATCACTGATATAATTCAACATATAAGCGGTTTTCGGTATTTTTCCAAGCTCGGCTATCGCCTTCCCCAGAGCGGTCGGACGCTTGCTGTTAAATAATGATTGGATCAACTCTGGAGCACTGACAGTGCCAGTTTTCAGGGATGCTGCTGTGCGCAAGATGTCATCCCAGTGACTAATATAGTGCTCGGGCTTGATACGGTTACGGGCAAGAGAATTCAGCGCGCCATAATTGGCCTGTGGATCAATCCTCCAAAACCGAGCGTTTCCTATATCGGCCAACCGGGGCGAAAACTGATAGCCGAGTAGCCAGAACAGTCCGAAGACAACCTCGCTAACTCCGGCGGTATCAGCCATGATTTCAATAACGTTCAGAGATGTTTCGTGGTCTAACAGGCCTTGCAGGATGTACATGGAATCCCGCAATGTGCCGGGAATGACAATATGATGGAAGCCGGTGAACTGGTCAGAGGTGAAATTATAATAGGTAACACCGCGCCCGCGTCCAAAATATTTGCTGTTGGCTTTAGCATGGATGGTCTGCACTGGCACAACAAAGCGCATGCCGTCCGCAGAGGCCACGTCTCCGCCGCCCCACGATCCGGCCAGTGGACTGGCTGTTTGGCGATCAACCAGACGGGCGTTTGCCCGGATCAACGTTTCCGAGCGAAGATAGTTCTGCGTGACCCAGCTCAGTCTATGCCGCATGAGTGGTGGAAAAGACGGATCAATTATAGGTTCAAAACCGATATTGCAGGCCTGCGCTACCAATGCCGCGCAAAGACTGATAGGAAGCCCTTCGGCACGGGCATTTTGTTCGCTGATATGGGTAAATTCATCAGCAAAGCCCGTCAGAGCATGAATTTCCAGCAAAACCTCAGGCAAATCAACACGTGGCAAGCGGTCAGCTACCGCGCGCCGCAGCCGCGTCAGACTCTCCGGCTCTTCAAGTTCGTCAAGAGACGACAGCGCAAAGTTTCTGCTCGTGTTGGCCGGGTGAAGCAGAAGCGCCGAGTTTTCATCAATCCCAGCCGTTGTTTCACGATAGGCGCTGTCAAGTTGTTTGCTAAGAATATCTGCTGCTTCTGTACCTGATTTAGGGTGGCCGTGCGCATGGCAAAAACGCGTTCTCTGGATTTCCCAACGCGCCGGAGACAGCAGTTTTTCACGCGGGTCTGACCATCTGGTGCTGCCTGGAACAAAAATATCACGCCGCCGTAACGCCATGTGCAACCGCTCCAGAGTACAAAGTGTGTAGGCTTGTTTGTTGATCTGGCCATCAGAGGTGATAACCCTACGTCGCCATGCTTTTGAAATCCCTTCAAGCGGCGCTACGCTCATGTCAGGATTGTGCTTTCCTTCCATGGATTTCAGGAAGTCGATAGAGCGCAACACAGCTTTTCCGCTCGGTGTGCCTACAAATTGAACCGTCGCTAAAAGTTTGGGTAGAAAACGGCGTACAGCGCGGTAGCTTTCGGTTATTTCCTGTTCATAATTGTCATCCGCCGGTCTTGCCAATTCACCAACACGACTGGATGCCTCTACAAGTCGATCACGGGAAATTTTCTCGAAAATTGCCTCACGTAGTTTTTCTGCCGATACGCGTTCATCCAATATAGTTTCACAGGCCTTGCGCAAATCAAGCGAAGCGCTATCTAAATCCCGCAAAGTTCGCAGGCGCTTTTTCTCCCCAGCTTGCCGCGCTTCTTTAAATATTTTTTCGATGAGGGAATCCAGAACATCGAGCGCATCATCCATGGCTGTTAGTTCAATGGTTTTTGCAAACGCCAGAAGCGTTGCTGTGCGACGGTCTTCCTGCATACGTTTGATTGTGTAGACAGTGCTTCTAGCAGCATAACGAGCGAGAACATTAATACGCCCCTGCGGAAACCGAGACAAATCAATGTTATTAATGCCAAAGTCACGAAATTCTTTAACTCTCTCCAAGGCCGCCACTAATGATGGTCCACTGACCCGAACTGGCCCGTGGCGCAATCGGTTAAGATGGCTTTGACGACTATTTTCAGGCACTTCCATAAGCCGCTCTAGTCGGCGGTCTTGCAACGGTGTTGTTAGCCCAGACAAAGCGAGCCATAAATTTCTTGCCGTACGCTTTCGTACTTTGGCAATCAGCCGCGCCAATATGGTTGCGCCGGGCAACAACACTTTGCGTTCCACCAACCGCGCCGTTGCCAAATCAAACAAAATGCTTGGGCGTTCGTTGCTCAGAACGCAACGGTTGTAAAGCCACCGAACAAGAGAAAAAGACTCTACTGCGTTTGTTAAATCCTTATATCCGTAGCATTTTTTGATTTCATCAGCGTGATCCCAACGCGTCTCGCCAAAACCATATCTGTTCAACGCAGACAGATTATCAATGCCCAGTTGGCGGCCTATATAAACGGTTACATTTTCGGTAACATCTGTGGGGTCACTCAGAAAAACGCCCAGAAACCGGACTGTTCCAAGTTGCACGGCAAAACCAAGTCTATTGTGATCACCCCGTCGTTTCCTAATTAATGCTCGGTCAGTATCATCCAGATGAAAATACCGCGTCAGTTGCTCGTCTGACGGCGATAAACAAAAGCGACCATAATTGTTGGTTTGTTCCTCCGATAAAAATTCTACGGGCATTTCTTCACTCTCAAAAAACGGTCGTTTGATAAGGCAGTTTTTTGAGCAGAACAAACTTAAAGGAAACCGTTGTTTTCTTAGTCTTGTTTTCTTGTCTCAAAAAACAATGTCCTATAAATCCATCTTTGTGCTATAAAAGCAAGACAGAACTTTGAGGGAATGAAAATATGGAAAAAATCGTAGGGTATGCTCGCATCAGCACGAACGAACAGAATTTAGATTTGCAGATCGATGCCCTGAAAAAAGCAGGGTGTACTCAACGAAATATTTATATCGATAAAGCATCCGGCGCAAAAACGGATCGTCCTGGCCTCGAGGCCTGCTTAGACGCATTGAAGCCAGGAGATATTTTACTTGTCTGGAGGCTCGATCGCTTAGGACGTTCCATGTCCCATCTGGTCACGCTTGTCGAACAGCTTCTTGAAAAGAAGATAGGCTTTAAATCCATTTGTGACGGAGCCATTGATACGACAACGGCTTCGGGAGAGCTGGTGTTCAATATATTTTCAGCTCTGGCGCAATTTGAGCGCCGGTTGATACAAGAAAGAACAAAAGCTGGACTTGATGCCGCTAGAGCCAGAGGAAGAATGGGAGGCCGGAAATCTATCAAGGCTAACGATCCTCGTGTTGTTACCGCTAGGGAAATGCATAAAAATAAAACAATCAGTGTTCAGAAAATATGCGCAACACTGAATATTTCACGCGCAACATTCTACAGGTATCTCTCAATTTCAGCATAAAAAGCCCTTAACCCGACTTTCTG
>JBBKXA010000027.1:0-5761 GCA_037969235.1 Bdellovibrionales bacterium
CTCTTAAACTGGGCATTTCTTCTCTATTTTTTAATTTTTAACCACGAATGGACACGAATAAACACAAATTTATAGCACAACTCTTTGCCATTCTAGCTTTGCATTTTTAAAATTTAAAATCAGGCCTACTCTGAGGTTTGTTGCTTTCAAATAATTTAAAACTTGTCCTTTTTCATTATTACCAATTCTTTCAACCGTTTTTAATTCCACAATAATTTTATTATCAACAAGAAAGTCGGGAATATAGTGTCCCACTAATTTATTCTTGTATTTAACCTCTAAAACACTTTGCTTTTGAAAATCTAAACCCTGCAATTCAAATTCATAAGCCAGCGCATTTTCATACACTTTTTCAGCAAATCCATGTCCCATTTCATTTAAAACATTCATTGCACATCCTGTGATGCGATAAACTTCGTCTTTAAATAAAAGTGGTTCACTTAAACATGACAATGATTTGCGTCCATTCGTGTTTATTCGTGGTTAAAATCCTTTCTTAAGCCGCTTTCTTACCGGCGTGCTCGCTGGCGAAGCCTTTTGTGAAGTCGCCTATGAAATTATGGAGTTTTTTGTCCAGATCTTCGGAGATTTTCTTTTCTTCGCTTAGCGTGTCGAGAATGTCTTTGCCGCTGGCGCGCACGGTTTCCAACAAACGGGCTTCGTAGGCTTCGACTTGGGCAACGGCTATTGTATCGAGATAGCCTTTTGTTCCTGCGAAAATTACGACCACTTGCTCTTCAACGGTGAGCGGAGAATATTGTGGTTGTTTGAGCAAAATGGTCAAACGTTCGCCACGTGCGAGGAGTTTTTGCGTGGATGCATCAAGGTCGGATGCGAATTGCGCGAATGCTTCCATTTCGCGGTATTGCGCGAGTTCGAGCTTAATTGTACCAGCAACTTGTTTCATCGCCTTAATTTGCGCCGCAGATCCCACACGAGATACTGAAAGTCCTACGTTAATTGCAGGACGGATCCCTTTGAAGAATAAGCCTGTTTCCAAGAAGATTTGGCCATCAGTAATGGAAATCACGTTAGTCGGGATATAGGCCGACACGTCACCGCCTTGGGTTTCAATGATTGGCAATGCGGTTAATGAACCAGAGCCGTGCTCTTCGGACATTTTTGCAGAGCGCTCAAGCAAACGGGAGTGGATATAGAACACGTCGCCAGGGTAGGCTTCGCGACCAGGTGGGCGACGAAGTAGAAGTGACATTTGACGATACGCAACGGCTTGTTTCGAAAGGTCATCATAAACAGCGAGGGCGTGAAGGCCGTTGTCACGGAAATATTCACCCATTGTACAGCCTGTATATGGCGCAAGGAATTGCATAGGCGCAGGATCAGATGCGGTTGCGGCAACCACGATTGAATATTCCATCGCGCCTTGCTCTTCGAGTTCTTTCACCAATTGTGCGACTGTCGAGCGCTTTTGACCGATAGATACATAAATACAGTAAAGGTGTTTTTTCTCGTCAGAGGCTTTGTTGATGGTGCGTTGATTGATGATTGTATCAACGGCAACAGCTGTTTTACCAGTTTGGCGGTCACCGATGATTAGCTCACGTTGACCACGGCCAACGGGCACGAGGGCATCGACAGCCTTAAGGCCAGATTGCATTGGCTCATGCACAGATTGACGCGGAATGATGCCGGGGGCTTTGACTTCAACGCGAGACATTTTAACGTTTTTCAATGGGCCTTTGCCATCGATGGGGTTACCAAGGCCGTCAACAACACGACCGAGCAAACCTTTGCCCGTGGGGACTTCAACGATGTTACCAGTACGGCGCACGATGTCGCCTTCTTTAATTGTACGGTCATTTCCGAACACAACCACACCGACATTGTCGGCTTCGAGGTTGAGCGCCATGCCCGTGATGCCACCAGGAAATTCAACCATTTCACCAGCCTGAACATTATCAAGGCCGTAAACGCGCGCCACACCGTCACCGATGGAGAGCACTTGGCCGATTTCGGCGACGTCGGCTTGAGCGCCAAAATCTGCGATTTGTGCCTTCAGTATTTCAGAGATTTCTGCTGCTTTAATTTCCATTTTTTACTTCCTTCATTTAAAAAATTTTAAACACTGATAAATAAGAACTAACTTATAATTGCTAATTCAACTTTGTAACCCTTAACTCACTTCTTTCAATTTCATGTTCTCGTTGCTGATGGCGCCCATGCTTACTTTTAGGCGTTCCAGCTTACGGCGGACGGAATCATCTATCATCGTGGAGCCGATGGTGACGATCATGCCGCCGAGAATTTCGGGCTTTACGTGCGCGATTACAGCAACATCTTTGCCCATGGCTTTTTTAAGGGCGGCTTCGAGAGATTTTTTCTGTGCTGTGCTGAGGTCTTGTGCGACTTCGATATTCACAGTCATTGCGCCGCGACGCTCATCCAGCTTGGCGTTAAAGGATTTGATAACGCGCGTTACGATATTTAAACGGCGGTTTTGGATAAGGAGGCCAAGGAAATTTTTGGTGATGTCTTGAAATTTTGCCTTGTTCGCGAGCGCCATGATCGCCTTAGTTAAGGACTCCTGCCCGTGCAAGGGGGAGCGAATCGTGGTTGCGAGGTCTTGGCTGTTTTCGATCATCGCGGTAAAATCGCGTAAATCAGCCTCAACTTTATCCAGCACTTTTGCGCTTTCTGATAATGCTATCAATGCATTAGCATAGCGTGCTGCGACAATGGATGATGATTGTGTAGATGCCACGGCCTGTAGGTTCCTTTTTCCAATAGAAAATACTATGCCGTGATTTAACACAGCCATCCCCATGATGACAAGCCTTAGTGCATTATTTTTTGCAGTTTTTATTGCTTATTATTTACAGCTTTTAATAAAAAAATGCCTGGACGTGAGGGAAGGCGAATATTTTGAAATGGAACGGGATGAAACGATCGGATTCGAAGATCATCGCAATGATGCGTAAAATCAGCAGATGGACGACGTATATCTCAAGGGTATAGCGACCTGTAAACTGGATGATTTTTAATGGGGGGAACGATGAAGGCTGCCAGCTTTCGAAAATGCGGGGGCGGAATGATGCGAATATGACGCTTAAAATTGCCATGCCAGCGGTGAAGACTAGCAATTGATGCAACGATAAGCTGGGCAGCAAGATGCCTTGGTTAAAGAGATACCCTAGCGCGGCGGCGATGATGAAGCTGTTGATGAACCATTTCGGCGCTTGTATATTTTCGCGGTTACGCACGATTGCACCGAATAATGTATATACCAGCAGATAGACGCCGTATTCGGAAAACACCAATGTGGGAAATCCCATAAGGAACAATAACGAGAACATGCCCATGAAAGATTCACGATTGCGCATAGCGTGGCTGAATAGCCAATCTACAGCAAAACGGGCGAATGCGAGGGTGAATAGGATGTTGATGGGGAGTAAATACTCGCCTGATACTAGGGCAGAAAGCGATACAACCACCCCGCCAATAAGAAATATCTTCGGCACTTCGCGGGTGCGGGCGAAGCCAATGAGGAAGAACCAGATTGGAACACTGAGGCGGCCGATAACGCGAAACCATATTTCATCAGGGAAGAAGAAATAACCGATATGGTCGATAATCATAAATATGATCGCCAGCGTTTTTAGCAAATCGTAAGATGTGATGGCGCTTGGCAGATGATCGCGTTTGTGGCTGTATTTGAGAAAAATTGAACCTATCATATAAATACTATACATTAATTATAACGTAAATTTTATAGAGAAAATTTCATGACCAAAACTTTGCCCAAGAACGCTCGTGAAGGGCTGCCTGTTTTTTTGCTGTTCGTAATTATTGTGCTAGAGGGCTATGTGGTTTTGTCCACAGAGCTTTTGGCGATTCGTCAGACCATACCGTTTGTGGGAAGTGGAACGGATACGGTGTCCATTATTATTGCGGCGGTGTTGATGCCGCTTGCGTTCGGGTATCAATCGGGGGGGCGGTTTAAGCCTGGATTTGATTCGAATGGACGGTATCGGAGTATTCGGAGCAAGCTGATCTTGAATATTTTCATCTCCATGATCGTGCTGTTGCTTGGGCTTTCATATGTTTTGCTTAATGTGTTTTTTATTGGGTTGCTGAATTTGGGGATTGAAAACCGCCTTGTTCTTACGACTTTATATTCGGCGATTTTTCTGGTGACGCCGGTTTATTTGTTGGGGCAGACCATTCCGTTGGTGAGTAATTATTTCTCTAAAGAAAAATTATCCAAGATCACCGGGCAGATTTTGTTTTTTTCGACAATGGGTTCGTTTTTAGGCGCGATTTTTTCGACGCTGGTATTGATGTCCACTATTGGTGTGCATCATACGGTGACGTTGAATTTCATTATTTTGGCGGGGTTGATTATTTTATTAAGCCGTAAAAAGATGGGCGAGCTTGCGATTTTGGCGGTTTTTATTGCGGGGTGTTCGGTGTATTTAAATTCGGACTCAATGATGCGGGTGTTTAACATTGTAGAAAACAACAAATACAACACCATCATGGTTATAGAAGAAGATGGCGAGCGGATGATGGTGATGAATAATAATTCATCGTCGATGTTGAGTGAAGATGGACGCAAGCATCCCTATATAGAATTTATTGAGCGGCAGGTGATTAAACCGATCAGCGATGGCGACCTACCGCCAAAGGACATTCTTGTGATTGGTGCGGGTGCGTTTACTTTGGGGCTAGAGGATACGCATAATCGTTATACCTATGTTGATATCGATAAGAGCCTACAGAGTGTTGCGGAGAAATATATTCTTAAGCAGAAATTAGCGGATAACAAAATTTTTGCGCCTATTCCAGCGCGGGCGTTTTTAACGCAGAGCCATATTCAATATGATTTGATTGTGCTGGATGCTTATTTAGGGGATTTGACGTTGCCCGAGCATTTGGTGACGGTTGAGTTTTTTGAGGCGGTGAAGGCGCATGTTGCAGAGGGCGGCGTTGTGATGGGCAATTTTATTATCTCTCCCAATTTTGCCAATGCTTATAGTCGCAACATCGATAATACGCTGCGGGCGGCGTTTCCCAATATTTCGCGTTATGCGATTGGTGGGCGTTATGAGCCGTGGAATACCAGCCCGCGTTTAAGCGAAAATATTGTTTATATTTATACGCATCACGGGGCGCAGGATAAGGATGGGGTTTATACGGATAACAAAAACCGCGTATTTTATGATAAACCACGCAGGCGCGAAGCCAAAGAGGGATTGAGCGTTGATGATGAAGGTTGGGCGGGTGATGTTTCGCCTGCTAATGAGCCGAAGGAGGAATAGCCGATGCCGGAGGTTTCGCTTGATACTCTGCCCTCACTTTATGTGTGGTTGAGTGATAGTGGTTTCTTTTTGATTGAGATGATTATTGTAGGTGTGGCGTTTTTTTTCATTGAACGTCTACGGCCTGCGCATAAGGAAAGTCCGTTCTTTGGTGCTGATTTCAAAGGTGAGATTGGGCTGGCGAGTATTAATGCGATCATTTTTAATCCTATATTCTTTTTTCTGGTGGCGGGTTTATATATCAGTGCGATTAAGGATTTTTTGCCTTATCAGATTTTTGATCGGCAACTCAATGCCCTGCCCCTTGGTTTTCAGATATTGGCTGCATGTTTTATAGCAGATTTTGCGACATATTGGCGGCATCGATTTACGCATATGTATTTGTGGCGGTTTCATTCCATTCATCATGCTGCGCCGGAGTTGCGGTGGATTACATCGCTAAGGTTGCATCCTGTTGATATTTTTGTGGCGGTGGTTTTTGA